>DASQXY010000254.1:0-18394 GCA_035639455.1 Chthoniobacterales bacterium
TCGCGACCGTCGATCACGACAGTGCGGGCTTCTCCGCCAAAGCCGAGCGGCACGTATGCATTCAAATCGGCGCCGGCGACACGGGGATCCTGTTTTATTTGATCGAGAATCGTTCGCGCCAACTCGAGGCCGCGGACGCTGTCATATCCGGCAAGCAATGGATCGATCGTAAGAAGATCGAGATTTTCAGTCCGAAATCCGGGATCAATCGCCTGTGCCTTGTAAAACGATTTCAGAAACAGACCCGATCCGATCAAAAGAAGGAGGGAAACCGCGATTTGCCCGACCACGAGCAGATTGCGCAAATTAAATCGATTGATCGCGCCTCCGGAGATCGAAGCGCGTTCGCGCAAGCCCTGAGTCAGGTCCCAACGTCCTGCTTGCAACGCGGGCGCAAGTCCAAACAAAACACCGCTAGCTACGGCAATGACAAACGCGAACAAGAGAACACGCCAGTCCGGTTGCGGATTCAAAGTAATTGGCACCGGGGTCGGCGGCAAAAGAGCGATCAGAACGTCCCCGAGGAAGTAGGCGAGAAGAACTCCTCCGGCGCCACCGAGCACGCCAAGAAGAATGCTCTCGGTCAATAATTGGCGAATGAGGCGACTGCGTCCGGCGCCTAGCGCCAGGCGCACCGCCATTTCCTGCTGCCGGGTCGTAGCCCGGGCCAGGAGAAGATTCGCGACGTTGGCGCACGCGATCAAAAGGATGCTCCCGGCTGCGACCAGCAGCAGAAGCGAAACGTTTTGCGCGAGATTTTCGTTGTTCGGTCCGCCAATTCCCTGCGTTTTCGCCGCTTCCAAAGACGTCAACGCAATCGAACGCTCCTTGTTTACATCGGGATAAGCTTGCTCAAGCTGGCGAGCGATCGTTTTCATTTGCGCTTGAGCTTCCGAAATCGTTACGCCTGGCTTGAGTCGCGCGATGACATTCATCGTCAACGCGCGCCGCATCTCAAACCAGGAGTCGCCGGCTGGACGCGCCCAGTGGTGCATCGAAACGGGCACCCACATGTCCGGAGTGAAACCAACATCGACGCCCATAAAATTGGCCGGCGCAACGCCGATCACATTGAACGCATGCCCGTTCAGGGTGAGCGTGCTGCCGACGATCGCTGGGTCAGCACCGATTTTTCTCCAGAATTTCTGGCCAAGCACAACCACCGGATGGCCGTTCGGCGCCGAATCCTCCTCCGGCAAAAATCCGCGGCCCAGGAATGGTTTGACCTGAAGTGTATCGAAATAACTTCCGCTTACGAGCAAGCCGGTCACGTTCAGTGTCTCCGCGCCGCGCGTCATCCCCATACTGGCGAAAGTGTAGGCGGCCATCGAACTGAAGGCGGTGTTTTGCCTCTGAAAATCCTGAAAGTTCAGATAGGACATCGGCTGGTTGCCTTTGATGTGGTTATCCGTGGTGAAAACTTTTACCAACTGCTCGGAATGCCCCACCGGCAGGGGCCGAAGCAGCAGCGAATTCACGATGCCAAACACCGTCGTGTTCGCACCGATCCCGAGGACGATGGCCAGAAATGCCACGATTGAAAAAGTCGGATACTTAATGAGCATCCGGACGGCGAAACGCAGATCGCTGATCATCTGGAGTTGATGCCCATGCCGAGCGCGAGGGTGATGACTGCGAACGCGGTGAAGCCCGGCGATTGCCGCAGTTTACGAAAGGCAAAACGAATGTCCGTTAACATGGACTTGCGTGGATGGGGTGGTTGCATGCGTTTGGACGCCTACACGATCCAGCCGTCGCGCAGTTGAATGACGCGCCGGCCGTAAGCGGCATTCTTCTCGGAATGCGTCACTTGAATGATGGTTGTGCCCTCGGCGTTGAGTTTCTGGAAGAGCTGCATGATTTCTTCGCCCTGGCTGGAGTGCAGGTTGCCGGTCGGTTCGTCGGCCAGAATTAGTTTCGGGCTGGCGATAATCGCGCGCGCGACCGCAACCAGCTGTTGCTGCCCGCCGGAGAGCTGGCGCGGATACAAATCTTTCTTCCCAACGATTTGGAACCTATCCAGCGTGTCCGCGACCAATGCCGCGCGTTCGCTCCGGCCCACTTTGCGATAGGACAACGGGATCTCGAGATTCTCGTAAACCGTCAGGTCATCGAGCAGATGATACTGCTGGAAAACGAAGCCGATGTTTTCGTTCCGCAACGCGGCGCGTTCTTTCGCCTTCAGATGATGAACGGCCGTTTCATTGAAAAAATATTCGCCCGTCCACCCGTGGTCGTGCATCCCGAGGATATGGAGCAGCGTCGATTTGCCCGCGCCGGATGGCCCCATCACCGAAACGAACTCGCCTTCGTCAATATCGAGATTGATATCGCGCAGCACGTAAAAGAATTTGCCCTGAGCAAGGGGATAACGTCGCTCCAGATTGCGCAGAATGATCATCTTCATGCGTTGTGGCCCAAGGCGATCATGGGATCGGCCCGCGTTGCGCGAAGGGCGGGGACGTAACTGGCAACGAAGGCGACCAGCGCCAGCGCAATCGTCACGAGCGCGTAAGTCGCGGCGTCAAATGCGCGCACGTTGTAAAGCAGCGCCGACAGCGTCCGCGTGGACATCGCAGCGAGCATTAGGCCAATCAGAGTTCCGATCATGAGCAGTCTGAGTGCATGACCGACGACGAGGCGCAAAATGTCGCTGCGTTGCGCGCCCAAGGCCATGCGCACGCCAAGCTCATGCGTGCGTTGCACGACCACGTATGAAATCACCCCGTAAATCCCGACGCTGGCGAGCAAGAGCGCGATACCGCCGAACGCGCCAAGCAGCACGACTGACATTCGCCGCGGAGCGATCGACTCTGATGCGACCGCTTCCAAGGTGCGCACGGCCGCAATCGGCTGATCGGGATCAATCGCCTGGATTTCGCGTCGCACTGCCGACGCCAGGCTGCGCTGGTCCTGCGTGCTGCGCACCGCCAGGATCATCTCGCCGCGCGGCCGTTGCGCGACCGGCAGGTAGTATTCCGGCTGCGGATCGACATCCAGCGCGCGATGGCGAATGCTGCCCACGATCCCGACAATCGTCATCCATTTCGGGTCTTTCGTTGGATCATCAAAAGTGATCCGCTGGCCGAGCGCGTCTTCGTTAGGCCAGTATTTGCGCGCCATCACCTCGTTGATGATCGTCACCCGCGGAGCGTCTGCGGCGTCGTGGTCCGTGAAAAAGCGCCCGCGCAGTAGGGGTGTTTGCAGCACCCGAAAATAATCTGGCGTGATGACGCGCAACTCTTCATCTGGACCGGGATCATTCGGTCCCAGCTTGCGCCCTTCGATATTGAAGGACCAATCGCTGTTCGAGCCGCTCAGCGGCAGGATCGTCGTGCAAGCCGCGGCCTCGACGCCGGGCAATTGCTGCACCCGCCGAAGCGCTTCAGCCCAAAAGCGCACCTGCGCTTCGCCGTCACGATGGTCCGCGCCGGTGCGCGGCGGATATTTTGTGTCTGATAGCGCGATTTCCGCCGTCAGCACGTTACGGAGGTTGAATCCCGGGCTGACGTTCTGCAGACGCGCGTAGCTCTTGGTCAACAAACCCGCTCCAATTAGTAGGACCAACGCGAGTGCGATTTCCGCTGCCACGAGTGAGTTGCGAACGCGGTTGCTGCGCACGCCGCTGCTAGCGGCGCGCCCGCCTTCTTTCAGTGCCTCAGTCAACTCCGGCTTCGCAGTCGCCAGCGCCGGCACCAGCCCAAACAAAGTTCCAGTCCCAACAGCGACTGCCGCGGTCACGAGCAACACTGATAGATCGACATGTACGTCGCCGAGGCGCGGAATAGTGCGGGCGCCAATGTTCGCGAGCAGATCGAGCGTCCAAACCGAAAGCATAATGCCGGCCGTGGCGCCAGCGAGCGCGAGCAAAACGCTTTCGGTAAGCATTTGCCGGAGCAAGCGCCAGCGTCCAGCGCCGAGCGCGACTCGAATGGCGAGTTCGCGATCGCGCGCGCTCGCCCGCGCCAACAACATGGTCGCGAGATTGGCACACGCGATCAGCAGCAGCCCGGCGACTGCGCCTAACAAAATGAAAAGTCCCTTGCGCATACTGCCGACCACCTGCTCCTGCAGCGCGTAAACGCGTACACCGAAGCCCTGTGTCGCGCTGTACAGATCGGGACGAAGTCGAATCCACGCTGCGGTAATCGTGTTCAGCTCGGCTTGCGCCTGCCGGAGCGAAACGTCCGGACGGAGCCGCGCGATCACGCCGTAGCTGCGGAAGGAGCGCTGTTGCATTTCGAGCGTCGTGAACGCGACGGGCATCCAAACATCGGCGCGCTCGGCGAACTGATTGCCGCGTACGTTGAACAGCGGAATGGGAAACTCAAAGCTCGCCGGCATCACGCCGATGACGATGTAGTTGTGGCCATTGAACAGGAGTGGCTTGCCAATCAGTGTTGGGTCCGAATTGAAACGTCGCTTCCACAAACGCTCGCTGATCACGACCACGTCATCGTGACCTTCGCCCTGCTCTTCCTGCGCGAACGTGCGGCCGGCGATCGGCTCGATGCCTAACATTGGAAACAGCGCAGGCGAAACCACCGCGCCCTCAATGCGCTCCGGTACCGTGCCACCCGTCATGTTAAAGGCGCGGTAATCAAAGGCGGCAATTTGAGCGAAGCTGTGCGCCTGCTTTTCGTAGTCGAGGAATTCGGGTGGCGACACTGGCGCGCGATCCAACCCTTGAGCCCCGAACTTTTGCCATAACAGCACCAAGTTGGAGGGATCGCGATACGGAAGTGGTTTGATCAGCAAGCTATTGACTAGACTGAACACCGCGGTGTTGGCGCCGATCGCGAGCGCAATCGTGACAATCGCGACCGCGGTGAAGCCTGGACTTTTTGCCAGCCCGCGCAGCGCCACTTTGATTTCGCTCAGCATATCTGCTGAAGACGGCCGATCTTACATTCGTTAGGCCGCGATGCGGCTGTCCTCGACCACGCGTCCATCGAACAAGTGCACGGTGCGATCGGCGTGCCGGGCGAAGCGCTCGTCGTGCGTGACCATGCAAATGGTCGCGCCGGTTTCGTGCAGTTCTTTAAGCAGGTTCATGACCGCTTCACCATTGCGTGAATCGAGGTTGCCAGTCGGTTCGTCCGCGAGGAGGATTGCCGGACGGCCGGCGAGAGCGCGCGCGACGGCGACGCGTTGTTGCTGACCGCCCGAGAGTTGACTGGGCAGATGTTTGGCGCGGTGCGCCATACCCACGCGATCGAGTGCTTGGGTCACCAGTTCCTTGCGTTCGCCTGTGCTGAGGCCGCGATACGTCAGCGGCAGCTCGACATTTTCGTAAACCGTGAGATCGCCAATGAGATTGAAGCTCTGAAAAATGAATCCGATCTCGCGGTTGCGGATACGCGCGCGATCGGCGAACGAAAGGTTTGCGACTTCGTTGCCCTTGAGCACGTAACTGCCATCCGATGGCGTGTCGAGCAGTCCTAAGATCGACAATAAGGTCGATTTGCCGCAGCCGGACGGTCCGGCGATGGACACGTACTCGCCATCGCGGATATCAAGATGAATTCCGGAAAGCGCGTGCGTCTCGACTTCGTCAGTCAAGAAAACTTTCGTGACGCCATTGAGTTGGATCAGCGGTGTTGAACCGTTCCCGGCGGATGTTTGCATGGATGTGTGAGGATTAAGTGAGGTTGTTGGCATAATCGGTTAGTTGAGCCTGATGCGATCGTGTGAATCCCACGCGCTCGTATCCGAAAGAATGACTTGATCGCCGGGGTTGAGGCCGCTCACGATCTCAATCGTGTTCACGGAGCTTTTGCCGAGCTTCACCGGCGTGCGCAGGGCTGCGTTGCTGCCGGGCACGAGCTTGAACATGCTTACCGTATTGTTTTCCTGACCAAACGCCGGGCGGCCGACGTAAACGACATTCTCGAGTCGCTCGAGCTCGATTGTGCCGTCAACGCTCAAATCTGGGCGCGCTCCCTTGGGCAGGGGTTCGTCAAATGCAACGTCGACAGTCACTGTGCCCTGCTCCACGGCAGGATCGACGCGCGTCACGTGACCCTTCACCACACCGTTGCGCGTGTCGATCGTCGCCTGCTGATTTGGCTGAATATCTTTTGCCTGGGTCTCAGCGATCTTGACTTGGCCTTTGAGTTTCGTCGGATCAGCCACCCGAGCGAGATTGTCGCCCACCTTGACGCGCTGGCCGATTTGCACCGGTAACTGCTGCAACACGCCCGGCATGCCGGCTTTCACGTGCAGTGCTTCGACCTGCTCGAGCTTTAATTTCGCCAACTGATTCGCCTGATCGACCGCCGCCTGTTGCGATGCGAGCTGCGGCTCGATCGAATCACGCGCAAACGCGAGCCGCTTCTGCTCGATCTCATCAGTTTTCGCCAGCTCCTCTTCTTTAATCTTGGACGTTTTGTAGACGAGCTCAGCGACCAGGCCATTTTTCGCGAGCTGATCATTCGTCTGTCGCTCCATTTTTGCCTGCTCGTAAGCGGCATGGGCGGAGGTCGCCTTCGATTCCTGCTCAAGCAATTCGCGCTGCAAAGTCGCGCGCGTTGTCGCGAGCGCGGCTTCGGCTGCCTTCGCCTTCGACACGGCCTCGTTTGCGCTCTGTTCCAATTCCGGACTGCTCAATTCCAAAATGACGTCGCCCGGCTCAACTTTTGTTCCCGGCCAGATCAGAATTTTCTCGACTCGGCCTTCCGTGTTCGCCGGCAGCCAGCGAATCTCTTCTGGCACGAGCGTGCCGAGACCACGCACCTGGCGCACCATTGGTCCACGTTTGACCGTGTCGATCCAAACGCTGGAGCGATCGACACTTGGCGCGGCCGGCTTCAATCGTGACAAGGCAAACGTCGCAAGCAACACGCCGACCGCGCTGCCACAGATAATGAGGATGCGCCGCTTACGCTTTCGCGCAGCCACCCCTTCCCGCGGCTTGTCCATCGAGGAAAGCTCCGGCGCAAATCCGCTCGGCCGAACGATAGTGGAATTTTTTTTCAGTGGGGTCACAACAAATCAGAACAACGGCAGGCTGCGCCACAGTTCGAATACCGCCGACGCGCCGCCCACGATTGGCACGAGCGGCGTCGCGATGAGCGCCAGGAACATTGCGGCTTCGCTCAGGAAATGCCGGTTCGCCTCACGATCGAAATAATCTCGGCTGATTTCGCGCAACGATCCTGATGTGCGCACCCAGCGCGCGGCCGACCCGCTGAGCGCTGGCGCGTAATAGTGATACTCGACGAGCGGAACCTGCCGCGCGTCGGGATTAGTGGGTGAGGATGGCTTCATAAATTTGTCTTTCCTCTTCCAGTTAGAGGCGGTTGGTGCACTCATTGGATTAAAATTTTTTTCGGGTTTCCATGCGCCTATTGCAATGGCCATGCCAGCGGCCGAGACAAATTCATAAGTCGCTGTCGAGCAGCGACTAAGAGTTTTTGATCTTCTGCGCCGTTGTTTATAACTGCTCCGCTTTCGGGACAAGGCCGTCCCGAATTTGGGACGCCGGAATTTTCTAGGGCAGGCTCTGCCGGCCGCGGCAACCCGTCGGGCTTGTCCTACGATTTGTTTAGCGCGGCAGACGCAGCAGCGCTTCCGCCCCGGTGCAATCGTTTCGATTGGTTAGGCTGAGCGAGCCGCCGTGCGCTTCGGCGATTTGGCGACTCAACGCGAGCCCGATGCCCGAACCGCCGGGTTTCGTGGTGAAAAACGGCACGAACAAATTTGCCGGGTTCATGATTCCGGGTCCTTCATCCTGAACAAGCACTTCGACATGATCGCCCGCTTCGCACCAGCGGACCGTGACCGCGCCATGAGTATCAAGCGCCGCATCGACGGCGTTGTGTACGAGATTGATCAGGACCTGCTCGATCTGCGCTTTGTCGGCGCGGATGTGCACATCCGGTCCGGGCTTGGTTTGCACTTTCATCCGCGGCTCGAGATTGACGACGCGTTGCACCAGGTCGGTAAGATCGACATCGTCCTTTTGCGGCGGCGGCAGCCTGGCCAAGCGGGTGTAGGCTTGCAAGAAGCGGCTGAGCGAATCGGCCCGCGCGCCAATCGATTTCAACCCGGTCTCGGCGTCTTCTTTCCAGTCGCGCGGCAACGGCTCGCGCCGCAGCAAGGTTTCCAAACTACCGGCCAGCGATTTGATCGGGGCGAGGGAGTTATTCATTTCGTGACCGAGGACGCGGACGAGCCTTTGCCAGGCGCGACGCTCTTCTTCGCGCAGCGTGCGGCTCAGATCCGTCAGGACGAGCAGCTCGTGCGGCAGGCCGTGCTCGCGAAAACTGCTGCGCCGAATTCCCCACCGGCCCGTGCCGCCCGGAAAGCTCAAGGTCAGCGGCTCGTCTTCGCTGGCGTCGAGGCATTGCACCAGACCGAGCTCCGCGGCCGCTCGGCCTAGCAACTTGTCCATCGGTTGGCCCAGCAGGCTTTCGCCGGCACGGTTGACCAGGCGCAGCCGCCGGTCAGGATCAAACGTGAAGACCGCGACGTCGATTTCCGCCATGATCGTGCGCAAGAGAGCCGTCGCTTCAAACGCGCCGAGCCGCTGCACGCGAAGCGTTTCGCCTAACGAATTGATCTCGAGCAGCACTTCCCCCAGCGCGTCGTCACCGCGCGCACCGCGGGCGCGGATCGCGTAATCGCCCTCGCGCAACGCCGCGAGCAAATTGCTCATTGTTTGCAGCGGATGGATGACATGATCGCGCGCTGCTGAAATGAACGCGGCTGTGGCGAGCACGACGATGATGGTGAGCGTCCATTGCACCTTTGCGCTGAAATCGCCGAACCATAGGATCAAGATCGCGATGATCACCGCCGGCGCGACCGCGCCGAGAATTAGCCATGTCAATTTCCCCTCGTGCGAAAATCGATACCGATCTCTCGGTCCGCGTCTCATAACGCTTTCCGCAGTCCGCGAGATGCTTGTCCGGCTAAGGCCGCAATCCGCAATCGGCTACAGGCCATATTGCTGTAACCGCCGGTAAAACGCGCTTCGGCTCAGGCCCAGTGCTTCCGCGGCTTTCCGTACGTTGCCGTTGTTGCGGGCGAGCGCTTGCTTGATGAGAAACGCTTCGACTTCCTCCAGGCTCATGTCTTCGAGGTTTTTTGATTCGCCGCTACTGCTCGTTAGGCCAAGATCGACCGCCTTGATATGTCGATCTTGCGCCATGAGCACGGCGCGCTCCACGATATGGTCTAGCTCGCGCACGTTTCCTGGATATGAATGTTCGAGCAGACGTTCCCGCGCGGTCTCGTCGAATCCGGCCAGCGCTTTGCGATAGCGTTGCGCGTGTTGCCGCAGAAAATTGTTCGCCAGCGGCATGATGTCTGCGCGCCGGTCGCGCAATGGCGGCAGCGCGATTTCGATCGTGTTTAGCCGAAAGAGCAGGTCCTGGCGAAAACGACCAGCCGCAACCTCGTCCGCCAGGTTCGCGTTCGTCGCCGAGATAATCCGCACGTTCGCGCGCAAGGTTTTCGACGAACCGACCCGCTCGAACTCGCCGCTCTCGATGACGCGGAGCAGTTTGGCCTGCTGATTGAGCGGGATGTTCGCGATTTCGTCCATGAAGAGCGTGCTTTCGTCCGCGAGCTCGAAGCGCCCGGCCCGGTCGGTTTTCGCGTCGGTGAACGCGCCTTTGACGTGACCGAACAGTTCGCTTTCGAAAAGCGTTTCCGACAGACCGCCCATGTTCACCGTGATCATGCTGTGCGACGCGCGCGACGAGAGCGCGTGCAATGCTTGCCCGACCAAGCTTTTACCGGTGCCGTTTTCGCCAGTGATGAGCACGTTGGCGTCAGACGGCGCCACACGCTGAATCATATCGATAACCGGCCGCATGGACGGCGCCTCCGCGATTAGATTCGGCACGTTGCCGCCTAACAACTTATTGGCCGCTTCCAGCTTGCGGCCTTTGCGCAACGCGCTGCCCAGCTCGATTTGCGTCCGCACAATCGTGAGCAAGCGTTCGTTGTCCCATGGTTTCGGAACGAAATCGCGTGCCCCGCGTTTCATGGCTTCCACCGCGAGATCGATCGTCGCCCACGCCGTCATGACCACGATCGGCAGCGTGTTGTCGATCTCTTGGATTTTCGGGATGACCTCAAGCCCTTCCTGGCCAGAAGTGGTGTCGCGTGTGTAATTCAGGTCCATCATCAGCAGCGCGTAATCGCGTTGCTGCAGCGCATTGAAAATCCCGCTGACGGAAGTGACCGACTCGGTTTGATGTCCTTCCCCCTTGAGCAGGATGCGCAGCGCCTCCAGCACGTCGCGCTGATCATCCGCAACCAGGATTCGGCTCACCCGCTAACTCTCAACCGCGAATCGCGTCTGCTGTCAACGTTCCGTGGTCATGTTACGGTGCGCGCGATGCAAGCGCCCGATTGGGTGACCCTGTCCGATGAGCAGCTTTTGGAGCGGCGGATTTCGACGCTCGGCTTGCACCTGGAGGGCACCGCACTCAAGGCACTCGTAAAGCAGCTTTACGACGAGCTTTCGGCCAAAGGCTTAACCTTTCATCCGCTAACGCACATCGGAGATGAATGGTTCGTGCCGATTGGCATTCCGGCGATCTTCGTTCCGTTTTTCCTCGTGCACGAACGGCTGCGCGCGCTGGAGCGCACCATGATGCTTGAGGTCGAGGGTGAAACGCCAGAATGGTTCATGCGGTTGATGCGACATGAAGCCGGGCACGCTTACAGCTACGCTTATCAACTACAGCGGAAAAAAAGATGGCAGAACTGTTTCGGCCGCACCTCGCACGAGAGCACGCCGACCACGTACCGGCCGCGGCCGTTCAGCCGCAGTTACGTGGTGCATTTGGAAGATTGGTACGCACAGGCGCATCCCGATGAGGATTTTGCGGAGACCTTCGCCGTGTGGCTGACCCCTGAGCTGGACTGGCGCGAGCGTTATGCGGGCTGGCCGGCGCTGCGCAAACTCGAATACGTCGATCAGCTAATGCATTCGCTTGCCGGAAAGCCGCCTGTGCACGCGCCGAAATACCGCATAGCCGATTACAACTGCCTGAACGTAAAGCTCAAGACGTATTACGCGCGCAAACGGAAGCTCTACGAAGACATTTATCCGGGGTTTTATGATGTCGATCTCCGGCAATTGTTCCCGGTGCCGCACGGCATCAGAGCGAGCTCGTATCTGCGACAGCGGCGGCGCCGGTTGATGAATTCAGTTTGCCAATGGACGAACGAGAAAAAATATCGGGTGAACAAACTTCTCGCGCGGCTAATTGATCGCAGTGACGAGCTCGGCTTGCACGCGCACAATGATGACCCCCAACAGGATTTTCGCGTTGCCGCTTACATCACAACGTTGGTGATGAATTATCTTTTCACCGGCAAATTCAAGCGCACGAAGTAGCGCTGTGAAAAAGAAATTCAAAATCCTCGTGCTTTGCGATGGCGTTCGACCGACCAACATCGACGAAGACCTCAGCCAGGAGATGAAGACTGAGGACTGGAAAACCGAAGCAAATGTCATGGGCGCGCTCAGCGAGCTCGGCTACACGGCCGAGCAGCTCGCCATCTTCGACGATGTCGATCTTGTGCGACAAAAACTGGAGACGTTCCCAGCCGATCTGCTTTTCAATCTCGTCGAACAATTCAAGAACAACCCAGGGTTCGACCAGAACATTGTCTCATTGCTGGAGGTGCAGGACGTGCCCTTTACCGGCTGTGGCGCGACCGGACTAACGTTGTGCAAACACAAGGGGATCTCGAAAAACATCGTTGGCTACCACGGAATCCGTCTGCCCGGTTTCGCCGTGATCGCGCGCGGCCAGCGCAACGCGCGGCTCAAGCACTTGAAGTTTCCGGCATTGGTCAAGCCGCTGAAGGACGAGGCATCCTATGGAATCTCGCAGGCGTCATTCGTCCAAAACGAGGAGCAATTGCGCGAGCGCGTCGCTTTTGTCCACGAGAAGCGCAACACCGATGCCATCGCCGAGGAGTACATCGAAGGACGCGAGCTTTACGTCAGCATCATCGGCAATACGCGGTTACAAGTGTTTCCCATCCGCGAGCTGGTTTTTCGCGAAGTGCCGGCCAACGAGCCGAAGATCGCCACCTACAAAGCGAAGTGGGACGAGGAATATCGGAAACGCTGGGGCCTGCAAAACCAATTCGCCGAGAATCTCGACGCGGCGCTCGTGCGCCAGATCGAGGATACGAGCAAACGAATTTACCGCCTGCTCACGATCGATGGCTACGCGCGCATCGACCTGCGACTAGCTGCCGATAACCAACTATATTTCATCGAGGCTAATCCTAATCCGCACCTGGCCGCCGACGAAGACTTCGCGCTATCCGCCGGCAAAGCGGGGCTCGCCTACCCGCAATTGATCGAGCGAATCGTCCGGCTGGGAATAACCACAGTGCGGGGGTGACAGACAAAAGCAAACGCCGAACGTCCAACGCTGAACTCAGAAGTCCGCGATGGCGAAGTGCTATCGCTGCAGACTGAGGATCGCGTCAAATCGTCTTTCCGCTAGCCCACTCACACTGCATCCCATTGTTGAGTGATGCGTCCCATGGTTTCGGGGCGATGGCGCGTTCAGAAGTGTGGACGATATCGAACTGACCGTCGTCGCGGATCTTCCCGATTCGAACCATCTTCCAGGTGTGACGATTTTCGACATCGATTGAGATGCTGCCTTGCGGCGCACGGAACGTTTGGCCACCCGCGGCCGCGCGAATCGCATCGACCTGCGTCGAGCCGGCTTTTTTCACGCTTTGTGCCCAGAGGTGAACCTGAAAATAGGCAGCCTCGATCGGGTCGCCCGTGACACGGCGGTCTCCATAGCGTTTCTGGAAATTCGTGAGAAAGCGAGTGTTCTCCGGCGTATCAACGCTCTGGAAGTAGCTCCACGTTGCGAAATGTCCATTCGTGTAGACGGAGGCCATCTGCCGCACTTCCACTTCTCCGATGCTCATCGCCATGACCGGAATATCTTTGGCCGTTACGCTGGCGCGCGATAGCTGTTTGTAGAAGGCGAGATTGCTGTCTCCGTTAATCGTGCTGAAGATCACGGTCGGTTTCGCAGCGATCACGCGCTTAATCGTCTCGTCAAAATCCTTGTGGCCGAGTGGAAGGTACTCTTCGCCGACGACGTTGGCTTCCATCCCCACGAGATCGTTCTGGGCGATCTTGTTTGCGATCCGGGGAAAAATGTAATCGGAGCCGACGAGATAGAACCGATTGTGGCCCTGGGAGCGGAGCCATTCCAACGCCGGCGTGATCTGCTGATTCGGAGCTGAACCGGTGTAGATCACGTTGCGCGTGCACTCATTGCCTTCGTACTGTACCGGATACCAGAGAAGCCCGTTGTGTTTCTCAAAGACCGGCAGCACCGCTTTGCGGCTTTGCGAAGTCCAGCAGCCGAACACTGAGCACACCTTGTCCTGAACCAGCAGCTTCTCGGCGCGCTGTGGAAACCGAACTGGGTCCGAAGCCGCGTCCTCGATGATGGCAACGACGCGTCTGCCGAGCACGCCACCGGCGGCATTGATCTCCTCGATGGCAAGCATCGCCGCATCGCGAAGTGCAGCTTCGCTGATCGCCATCGTGCCGCTGAGCGAATGCAAAATTCCTACTGTAATCGTGTTCGACTCCGCTTTCGATTTGCAGCCATACGCTCCGGTCAGGCACGCCAGGCCGGCACCTCCAGTGGCGGCGAGGAATTGTCTTCGCGTCAAGTCGCGGCCGCCGCGATCGAAGCGATTGCGCATGGCTTGATCGAATCAGTGAAGGATTTCGAGTACCCGCTCGTACGGCGTGAAGCGCACGCTCCAGTCCCCTATGAACGGGTGCTCGAGGACGAGGATGACATAGATCAGCAAGAAGAGGTAACCACTGGAGACAGCAGCCAGAAGCACCTGCGTGTGCAGGTGCTTCGATTGGATAAAAAACGCGCTGATCAAGGTGAAGAAGGTCCCGATAATGAGCGTCGTTCGCAGCACTCCCGGTAACTCTCGCTCGCTGTCGAGCAGGCGCCGCTGCCGTGCTTCTACGATTTGTCCGTAGCGGCTCAGAACTTCCTGAAATGCCAACTGCTCCGCGGAAGTCTTCGGCTCCATTTCCATGATTGCTGAGCGCACATTGTCCAGCTCCGGGCTGGCGACGAACATTTCGTGCTGCTGATTTGTGAGCATCATCGGCCACTCCTTTTTAATGACGCCCTGAGTGTAGTCCCCGAGCGATCTGACTAGGACCGTTGCGTCGCCTGGCAGCGAATGCGCCATATCGGCCAGGATTCGAATCTGATTCGCTTCATTCGCGGTGTTCTTCACCGCTTCGTCTTTTTTTTGCCACAGGTCGACGGCCACCAGCCCGAGAAGCAGGCCGTAGAAGACCGTCAACATCTGCACGTAATTGACCACTGCCTCGTCCGATCGAAACCAGAAGTCGATGCGCTCGCGCCGCAACAACCACTGCACGAGGCCCGTCATCATCATCACAACGAGGAGTGTGATGAGCATGCCCGAGGGGGTCAGTCTCCGAAGAAATTCGATCATAAGTTTCTTATCGTGTCCACCGTGAGACTATCAGGCAAAGTTCACAATGGCCAGGGCGCCATCGCCAGGTCCGTGACGCCCGCTCCCAAAACAGAGAAGGCGCGGTGACATGCCGCGCCTTGTTCGATCCGCAACCGAGCGTCAGGCGCTGTTTGCCTTCGGAATCGTGATCACGACTTCGTGGCCATGGCGGTCGATCTTCATCTCGTTTGATTTCACCGGCTCAGGCAGAGTGACGATTTGCTCGTAAGTCCCGAGCTCTGTGAAGCTGGCGTTGCCACCACCACTATTTTTCGTCTCCTGCTTCCGCTGCGTGACGCTGACGTGCAGAACGCGGTCATTATCGATCTTGACGTTCACGTCTGACGCTTTCACGTCCGGCAGATAGGCGCGGAGCTCAAAGTGATCTTTGCGGTCGCGCAGATCGAACGAGGAGGAGTAACCGGGCTGCGGCCCGAACACGCTCATGTTTGGCGCGAGGCGGAACTGCTCGGTCGCGTTCCGAATCGCGCGATCAATTTCCTCCTGCATCCGGTCCAACTCGCGGGCCGGATCCCATTCGTCACTCCGGGTAATCGCCGGCTCCGGCTTCTCCGCAGTCGAGCTGGCCTGGCCCTTCGTCGCGGGTGCGTTGCTTGCCTCCGAGCTTTTCACCGACCAAATGCCGATACCGAGCCCGAGCGCTAGGCCAACGATGAGTGTCGCGATTCCAACGAGCGTCGTTTTTCTCTTGATTGTGTCCATTGGCGCTTTCACCTCCAATAAAAACGACAACCAAGTTGCCGAGATGTTGAAACCAAATGCCGAACGCTGAACGTCCAAGGCCCAATGTCGAACTCAACACTCCCCGTCAGGCGCGCTTGCTTCATTCGGGATGCGGCGTTCAACGTTGGGCGTTCGGCGTTTCTGCTACTGATTTTCCTGGGTTCCTGATTAGAAACTTTCCCTGTTCAACCGCATTCGCGATACTGCGCGAATGCAGGACGCGCTCACCCCGATGATGCAGCAATACCGGCGGCTGCGCGGAAGCGTTCCGGCGGACACGCTGTTGCTCTTTCGGCTCGGCGATTTTTACGAGCTGTTTTTTGAGGACGCAAAGGAGGCATCGGGCTTGCTCAACGTTGCATTGACCAAGCGGAATGGCGTGCCGATGTGCGGGGTGCCGTACCACGCGGCGCAGAGTTACATTTCCAAGCTGATCAAAGCCGGTAAGCGGGTCGCGATTTGCGACCAGACGACGGAGCCGCAACCGGGGCGTATCGTCGAGCGCGACATCACCCAGATCATCAGCGCCGGCACGGTAAGCGACCTTGATCTGCTTGAATCAAAGCGCGCCAATTATCTCGGCGCCATTTACATCCGCGACCGCATCTACGGTTTCGCCTATGCCGATCTAACGACCGGCGAGTTCCGTCTCGCGCAATTGCGTGATCGACAATCGCTGCTCGACGAGCTCGCGCGTGTCGCGCCGGCCGAGTTGCTCGTCCCGGAAGAGCAGAAGGACCAGCTCGCCGCGTTTAATCACGCAATTGACTACGACAGCTACGCGTTTTTACCCGAGCACGCGAGCTTCACGCTCTGTGAGCATTTCAAAGTGAAATCACTCGACGGCTTTGGCTGCACGCACATGAGCGCCGCTGTTGCCGCCGCGGGTGCGCTCGTGCATTACCTGAAACACCAGCTTCGGCGAAAAATCGATCATCTCACTTCGTTGAAATGTGACTCGCCAAGCGAACACGTTATCATCGATGCCGCGACTCAGACGAATCTCGAGCTGGTGGAATCGCGCAGTGCGCGTGATGTGAGCTTGCTCGCCGTTCTGGATCGCACCGTCACGCCAATGGGCGGACGCAAACTGCGCTCATGGATTCTCCAGCCCCTGCGCAACCTGAAGGAGCTTGAATGGCGGCAACAGATCATTGCCGATCTTTTGCACGAGCCCGATCTACTCGCGGCGATTCGCGCGGAATTGAAAGCAATCCGCGACATCGAGCGCGCGGTGGGTCGCTTGAGCCAAGCATCGGGCAACGCGCGCGACCTTGTCGCGTTGAAAATCTCCCTGCAGCAAATCCCGAGACTGAAACGTGACTTGCAAACGTTGCTTGAGCGCGCCGCGTTTGGAACTAATCGCGCCAGAGAAACGGATGAAGTCACCTCGCTTGCACAGCATTTGCAAAATGAGATCCAGGCGATGCCGGAGCTGGCGGAGAGGCTCGCGGGCGCGGTAGTAGATGAGCCGCCGTTCCAGCTGAAGGAAGGCGGCATTTTCCGTGATGGCTACGATGTCGATCTTGACGAGCTACGAAACGCGTCGCGAGACGGCAAGACGTGGATCAGTCAATTGCAGGAGCGCGAGATCGCGATGACCGGAATCAAATCGCTGAAGGTCCGCTACAACTCGGTCTTTGGCTACTTCATTGAAGTGACCAAGGCGAATCTTGGCAACGTGCCGCCGCATTACACGCGCAAGCAGACGACGGTCGGCGGGGAGCGGTTCGTTACGCCTGAGCTCAAGGAGATGGAGGCGAAGATTCTTGGCGCGGACGAGCGAGCGCGGAACTTGGAATACGAGCTGTTCCAACGGCTGCGCGAGGAAACGTTGCGCGGGCTCGGCGCGATCCAGCAATCAGCCGACGCGATCGCCATTCTTGATGTGATCTGCTCTTTCGCGGAGACGGCGCGCCTGTTCAATTACTGTCGACCTGTGCTGAACGATTCGCTGCGCCTTTGCATCAGGGACGGTCGACATCCGGTGCTCGATCAGAATCTCATGGAGGAGAAATTTGTGCCTAACGACAGCGAGCTCGACGAGACGATTCGGATGCTGATCGTGACCGGCCCGAACATGGCTGGGAAATCGACTTACATCCGCCAGGTCGCGCTTGTCACCTTGATGGCGCAGATCGGCAGCTTTGTGCCGGCAGCGAGCGCGGAGATCGGATTGGTCGATCGCATTTTCACGCGCGTCGGCGCGAATGACGACTTGGCGCGCGGCCAATCGACTTTCATGGTCGAGATGAACGAAACCGCGAACATCGTGAACAACGCGACGGAACGGTCGCTCGTCATTTTGGACGAAATCGGCCGCGGAACATCGACCTTCGACGGTCTCTCGATCGCGTGGAGCGTGGCCGAGTTCCTGCATGATAAAATCAAAGCGCGGACGCTCTTTGCGACTCATTATCACGAGCTGACCAAACTCGCCGCCGAGCGGCAAGGCGTCGCGAACTTCAATGTCGCCGTGCGCGAATGGAACGATCAGATTATTTTCCTGCGCAAAATTATTCCCGGCGGTGCCGACAAAAGCTACGGCATCCAAGTGGCTCGTCTTGCCGGATTACCCAAAGAGATTCTCGATCGCGCCAAAGACATTCTGGCACATCTGGAAAACCCAAATGGCGCGACCAGGCGACCGACGGCGCCCAAGAAACGATCGACCTCCATCCGCCAAGGCTCTGGCGTGCAGGCAATCGACAAGCCGCAATTGGATTTACTCTAACTCGCCTTCGCGAGCTGCGGCAGCCAGACTGGGCGGCCGTGCGGGATGACGTTGCGCCAGCGAGTATCGAAGCGCCACAGACCGGCGGCCCGCGCGAGCTCGATCGCGGTGCAGAATTCCTCACCGGTAATGCCGCGGTTGATTTCAGCGAGCCGCGGTTCGGTCTCGGCTTTGTGTGCAGGATAATATTGGTCCATCACGTTGACGTAAGTGTCGCGCGCCAAATTCTCGGCGACCCACTGCATGATTTCACGTGTGTCATCGAGCAGGCCCGGCATGACGAGGTGCCTGACGAGTACTCCGCGCAAAGCCAGGCCATCCTCGTCCACTTTCAACTCGCCGACTTGGGCGTGCATCGCGGCAATCACTTGGCGCGCGGCTTCG
>DASQXY010000255.1:0-6659 GCA_035639455.1 Chthoniobacterales bacterium
TCTGCAGTCCGTGAAATCTCGCCCGCCACACTGTGGCTGGTTTGCTGGAGCCTGGGTGGGATGGTGGTGATGTCGCTGATCCCTTCGAAACGGGTCGACCGCATTTTCCCTGCGGTTCCGCCGCTGTGTCTGTTATTCGCAGCTCAACTTGCAAGCACTGGGGCTGAGGAGAAATCGGGCAAGCGTGTCCATCGGTGGAGCGCGGCGGCCCTGTCGGTGTCGGTTTTATTCGCCGGAGGCTATTGCATCGCGAAAGTTGTGAGCGGATATCGTGAACATCGAGATGCGCTTGGCGTATTTGGGCATGAGGTTCGTAAGCGCGCGGCTGCGAATCACTGGCAATACGAAGTGATCAGGGGCAAAGACGAAGCGATTCTGCTCTATCTGGACAAGGGAAATTTTGCCGAACCAGCGAAGGCGATCGCGCAGTGGAACGCTGGTCAACTGGACGCATTGGCTGTTCCCGACGATCAACTGCCTCGATTTCTTGCCGCCCTGCGCGACGTCGGCTCACCCTCGCTGCAATCGGCGCAGCGCAAGGGCCTCAATCGGTCGAACTACATGTTGCTTACTCGCGAATAATTGGCGGCTCGACTTTTCCGCGCCTGATTTTAGGCTCGCGCAGTTGCATGGCGGACGAGGAGTTTCCGAAGCGCGCGATTGAAACGCTTTGGGCGCCATGGCGAGTCGAGTACTTCGAAAGAGAACCGCGCGACCGCGATTTTTTGAGCGTAGCGGCGCGAACGAGCGATGACGCAGCGCATTTCGTACTCACGCGGCGAAAGACGGTGTTCCTCATGATGAACCGCTATCCTTACGCGGTCGGGCATTTAATGGCCGTGCCGTATCGCAAAACCGCCGAGCTGTCCTCGTTAGGCGAAAATGAAATCGTCGAGCTGTGGGAGTTGATCGTGCACGCGCAGAAACTCCTCCGCGCAGCCGTGAAAGCGCAGGGGTTCAACATTGGTCTGAATATCGGCGAATGCGCCGGCGCCGGCGTGATCGATCATCTCCATCTGCACATCGTGCCACGTTGGAGCGGTGACACGAACTTCATGCCGATTATTTCCGGAACGCGCACGATCTCGGAAGGGTTGCGCGCTCTCTACGAAAAGCTGATGGCAGCGCAAGCGGATCTAGAGCACCCGCCCGATCAAGGATCGACATGACGACTTGGATCGAGCCCCCACCGCAGCAGGAAAGAAAGGGGCTAGGCTGTTTCGCCAAAGGCTGCCTGATTCTGATCGCGTTTGTCATTCTCCTCGCTGCAGCATTCGTCGCCGGCACCTATTTCGCGGTTCGTTTTCTGCGCAGCGAATATTTCCCCGCACAACATATTCAGCTGCCCGTGAGTACGGCCACACCCGAGCAACAACAGGCGGTACGTGCGCGTTGGGACGCGTTTGAAGCCGCGGCGCGCGCGCATCAGCCGGCTCGGATCGACTTGACCGCAGACGATCTCAACGCGCTGATCTCATCCGAGCCGAAATTGCGCGGCAAAGCGCAGGTGTCGGTCGACGGAGATGTCGGCCATTTGCGTGTGAGTGTGCCGCTCGAAGCGGTGCCATGGCTACGCGGGCACTATGTGAATGGCGAGTGCACGATCGAATCGGCTCCGGACGGGAACCCGATGGACGCACGCGTCAGGAGCATCGTCGTGAACGGCCGGCCGATGGGGGAAGAATTGCTAGGTTGGCAGTGGCGCTCGTGGTCGCTGCGGCGCTACATGTCCGACTGGTCGAGCGAGCGCAACCTCAATCGATTTGAGATCACCGGCGGGAAAGTGATTCTCGAGACGAAAGGCGGCTAAATTTCCTCCTTTCGAGTGGAGGCAGCCGTTTGGCTGGAAAGAGAATGCAGGCGAGTCGGCTGCCGCCACAGTCACGCGCGATGCATCAATACGATCTCACCGTGGTATCGCCACGTGTTTGCATCTCGGACCAGACCAGCACTGACAGGATTGCCGCGCAAATAGTTCCACTTTTCACGATAGCTCGTATCGCTGCCTAAATGCTTACTGCATGATCTCGCGCGCGAAGACGTTGAGCTGCCCGTCCTCGCCTTTGCGGACTTCAGTAATTTCGTAAGGACGAGCTTCGTCTCGTGTCACGACAGAGCCAGCTTGGGGCGGCGTGTAGCCCGTGGGGAATTCGACGATGATACGGGTGTTCGGGCCGGCGCCTAAATGCAAAACTTTGTCGGTCAGTTTAGCGCGTGGACGAAGCACCGCTCGGTTCGCGTCGGAGAAATTGACGACGAACTGTCCGCGCAGGTAGATGCGCTCGCCGGCCAGTCCGCGCTCGGCTACATCGTTCAAATCACCAGTTCCAATCAGTCGACCGAGCGGCATTCTGCCCGGCGGGAACGTTTTCCACGTGCCGCCGCCTGCTGTGGATGCGAGAGCACCGCCAGCCTGCTCCGAAGGAGCACTTGGCGACGGCGAAACAGGCTGTGCAGGTGCGGTCGAGGTGGTCCCTGCGAGCGCGACCGCTGCAGGAGTGCTAGCCGATGGCGCAGATGCTGGCGGGACAACGAGTGGCGCCGGCGGGGACGCCGCGGCGCCTGCAGGAGAAATTGGTCCAACGGGCAACGCTCGCTTCGCCACGATTGTCGGTGCAGGACTCGCCGGCGGCGGTGACAGAGAGGGCGCTTGCGCTATGCCTTTTTGCTTGGCGGCCAGCTTCCCGCGTTTGGATAACGGACCTGCTTTGGCGAGCTTTTCGCCTTTCCCAGGTGGTTGTACAACGGGCTGGGTCGCCACTGGTTTCGCCGCTTCAACGCGCACTAACTCATTCGCCGCTGGTGCGGGTGCAGGTCCAGCCAGCCCGGGAATTGGCACTGGCCCGCGTTCGCCAGTGAGTCGCTGTCGATACTCCGCGTAGTGACGCTCGGCACGAACGCGAATCTCTTCTTTGAATAGTGGCCAGCCAGCCCCGAGATTCAGTGCAATGGGCGGATCGAGGCGAAAAGTGCCGGGCCCGCGCGTGACCGCATACGTGCCATAGAGTAACGGCACTGCTGTAATGATCATCCGCCCGTCAACCAGTCGCTCGGCGTGAATCACCGCAGAAAGATCGTGGGTGCGTTCAAGTTTGATCTCGAGACCTATCTTGAGTGTTTCCTTCATCAGTGGCAGCGCTGCCGGATCTGCGGGATAGACGTGCTCCATCAGCAGCTCTCCATGATCGACCGCGCTCGTCAACGCAACCATCCCGGAGGTGAAAACGTCGGCGGATCCGAGTTCGCGCGCTTCCATCGTTATGTAACGGCCGGTGACGTACGGCACCAGACCGCGGACCGCCTGATAGTTGCGAATGTAATTGCGGAGCAACTCGGCGTTTGTCTTGGCGAGCTCGGCGGCGCCCATCGCGACATAGCGATCGAACAGCTGCGTGGCGTTTAGAAACTCCCCACTCGGCGCTGCCGTTAACTCAAAGCGTTTCGGCGGCTCGAGCTTGCGCAAACGTTGCAGGATTCGATAGCTGTCCGGTCGCTCCGGCTGATCAAAGATGTAAAAACTGCCGAGCCATGCGGCGAGCGCGAAGCCTGTCAAAAGCAGAATCGCGACAGTCCAGCCGAAATAGTTGATCCGCCGACGCGGGCGTGCGTACGGCTCTTCGTATTCGAAAACACGATACGCCATCTAGGACGGGGGGAAGCGATGCTGCGTGCTCAACGACTCGGCGCCGCTTCGAATGACGAGCCGCACCCGCAAGTGCGCGATGCGTTCGGATTGACAATTTGGAAACCGACGCCCGTTAGGCCATCATGAAAATCCAATGTCGCGCCGCGCAGATACTGCGCGCTTTGATTATCGATGAAAAACTCTACACCATCGTGCTGCACCACGTTGTCTCCAGCTCGTTTCTCATCGAGCGACATTTCGTAGTGCATCCCAGAGCAACCGCCCTTTGCGACGTGCACGCGCAGGCCTTTGCCAGTCCGCTGGCTCTGTTGCTCGAGCAGAGCGCGAAGCTGTCGCGCAGCGTTCTGGGTGACGTTAATCATCTCACAAAAACTACCGTCCGGCGGAGTCCAAGTCAAAGCCGCTGCTAGTCGCGTGCCGCGGCCTTTTATTTCGCAATCGGTCAGCCGGAAATCTACATTGCTGATCGAGATGAGCCGGATCCGATTGTTGCCCGACGCTGTCGCAAGCCAGGTCGCAGCGGGCGAAGTAGTAGAGCGTCCCGCGTCGGTTGTTAAAGAACTGGTCGAAAACAGCATCGACGCTGGCGCAGGCAAGATCGATGTCTTAATTCGGCGCGGCGGGATTTCGCTCATTCGGGTGATTGATGACGGCGGTGGCATGGATCGGGACGATGCGTTGCTGTCGCTCGAGCGCCACGCCACGAGCAAAATTCGTGATGTTAACGATCTTCACGCAGTAGCAACACTCGGGTTTCGCGGCGAAGCACTGCCGAGCATCGCCAGTGTGTCGCGATTTCGTCTTACGACACGCGAACCACGGGCCATAGGCGGCACGGAGATCGTGGTCAACGGCGGCAGGATCGAAATCGTGCGGGAGTGCGGCGAAGCGCCCGGCACGCAGGTGGAAGTCCGTTCCCTCTTTTACAATGTGCCGGCGCGGCGAAAATTTTTGCGGTCGAAAAACACCGAAAGCCGCACCATCGAGCACCAAGTCCAACTGCACGCCATCGGTCACCCGCACGTTGCGTTCACACTTACTCGCGAGGAGCGCCTCGTGTTTCATCTTCCGCCCGCTGGGAGCCTGATCGACCGTGTCCGAGATCTTTACGGGAGCGAATTGCTCGAGCGTTTGCTCCCGGTGAACGAACGGAACCGCAAAATCGAGATCAGCGGGTTGATCGGACAGGCGGGCTCAGGCCGGCAAACACGGGCACAGCAACTAACGTTTGTAAATGGCCGCGCCGTGGAAAGCGCGCTAATCAACAGCGCCGTGCGCGAGGGATACCACACCGCACTAATGAAAGGACAATTCCCGGTCACGTTTCTGTTCCTTACGCTCAATCCGGCATCCGTCGACGTAAACGTGCACCCGGCCAAGCGCGAGGTGCGCTTCCGCGACCCGAATAGTGCGCGCGAAGCAATTGTGAGCGCAATTCAGAAGGCCTTGGCGCACGGTCGGAGCGATTGGCAGGAAAAATTCCGCGCGCCGGCTCCGATTCAGGCGTCGATCTCTTCAATACCCGCTGTCTCGCCCGCTGTTCCTCGCGAGCTCCCGCAGCTCGAGCGTGAGTTCGCACTGCGCCGTGAAAAAGCAGCACCGGCGCGCCGCTGGCCAACCGCCCAGCCCGATTCGGCAAGCGAAGCGTCTGGCTCGCAACAAGGGCCGGCTGCGCAGGCCAAGCGACCGCAATTCCAAATCATCGGCGTGCTCAGTAAATTGTATGTCCTGATGGAGAACGCCGATGGGCTCGTGCTGGTGGATCAGCACGCCGCGCATGAGCGGATTCTCTTCGAGGAATTGCGCCGCCGCATGGAAGAGCAGGGTGTCCCGTCACAAAAACTGTTGCTCGCGCAAACATTCGATCTGGCAACGCGCGATGCCGAATGGGTCGAACAAAACATGTCGACCTTGCAACGAATGGGCATCGGGATCGAAGGCTTCGGGCCCAACACATTCAAGATTGATAGTGTGCCGGCGTTCTTGCGCACCTCTGAGCCGGTCACGTTCATGCAGCGCGTCATCGACGACCTGAAAAGCGCGAGCAATAGCAGCTCGCCGGTGCGTCTGGGCGAAGAAATGATCGCGAAAACCGTGTGCCGGCACGCGGTCAAAGCGAATGACCCGTTGCGCTACCCGGAAGTGGAGAAGCTCATCCAGGATCTGCTCGATTGCGACCTACCATATTGCTGCCCGCACGGTCGACCAACGATGATCCAAATCTCCCTTGCCGACTTGGAGAAAAAATTTGGACGTAAGGTGTAGCCAAGAGATTTCTCGACTGCACGTGAAATGATAAAGACAATCTGGGCGAGGTGAAGAAGATCGAAGCCATCGTCAAGCCATTCAAAACCGAGGCGGTGAAAGACGCGCTGACCGAAGTCGGCATCGAAGGAATGACGTTGAGCGAGGTCAAGGGGTTCGGCCGGCAGAAAGGACACAGTGAGATTTACCGCGGCAGCGAGTACACGGTCGATTTTTTGCCTAAGGTGAAATTCGAAATCGTAGTAACGGATGACCGGGCGCAGCGTGCCGTCGAGGCAATCCTTACCGCCGCAAAAACCGGAAAAATCGGCGACGGCAAGGTGTTTGTTTCCGACGTCGAGCTAGCCGTTCGGATTCGGACTGACGAACGCGGAGCGGAAGCTGTCTGAGGAAGGCAGAAGCTAGAAAACGCGTGTGGGCGATTTTCTATTGTCGATCTTGCTCGGGGTTGTTGAAGGAGTGACCGAATTTTTGCCGGTCAGCTCGACGGCTCATCTGCGCATCGTGGAAGCGTTGTTGCGGCTCGATCTGCAGGATGCTTTTTGGAAGATGTACACGATTATTATCCAGCTCGGGGCAATTTTGGCGTTGCCGGCCTATTTTCGGCAGCGGATCCTCAAATTCCTGAGCAGGTTTCCGCGCGGCGAGCGAGGCGATCGGAATTTCGTCACGCATCCGCTGAGCCTGACGTTGATCGCGTTCGTGGTCACGGCGGTGCCGTCGTGGGCGCTGACGAAGCAGATCGGGA
>DASQXY010000256.1:0-8409 GCA_035639455.1 Chthoniobacterales bacterium
GATTGCGCACACTCGTTGGGCCTCGGCGTGATCCTCGACCTCGTCTACAACCATTTTGGACCTGATGGCAATTATCTCGGCGCGTTCTCCGATTACTACACGTCGAAACGTGGACCGACTGAATGGGGCGAGCGCATCAACTTCGATGGCGAGCATTCCGGCCCGGTACGCGAGTTCTTCATTACTAATGGCCGTTACTGGATCGACGAGTTCCACTTCGATGGTTTCCGCTTCGATGCGACACAAAGCATTTTCGACAAATCGGAGGAGTACATCGTGGGTGCAGTCGGGCGGGCTGCGCGGAAGGCCGCGGGAAATCGTTCGATCCTATTAATCGCCGAAAACGAGCCGCAGGAGACGAAATTGATTAAACGCCGCAGTGAAGGTGGCGATGATCTCGACGCACTTTGGAATGATGACTGGCATCACACGGCCATGGTCGCGCTGACCGGCAACCGTGAAGCTTATTACACCGACTATCTCGGCACCCCGCAGGAGTTCATCTCAGCGGCAAAATACGGATACCTTTTTCAAGGGCAGGTTTACAGCTGGCAAGGCGCGCCGCGCGGTTATTCGACAGCCGGCATGCGACCTGAGCAATTCGTATCCTTCATCGAAAATCACGACCAAGTCGCCAACAACGCCTTTGGCGAGCGCGTGCGTTTTCTCACCTCACCGGGTCGCTATCGCGCCATGACGGCGCTGCTGTTGTTAGGTCCGTGGACGCCACTGTTATTTCAAGGGCAGGAATTCGGGGCGTCGGCCGTGTTTCGCTACTTCAGCGATATCGGCGACCGGCAATTGAAGGAATCGGTCCGCAAAGGTCGGTTTGAGTTTCTGGCGCAATTTCCGTCGGTTGCTGCGCCTGATGTGCAGGCACGACTGCCGGTGCCGCATGACGTGAGCACATTCGAAGGCTGCAAACTGGATTGGTCCGAGCGCGAGCGACATCCGCAGTTTCATGCAGTGCATCGCGATCTCATTCGCCTGCGGTCTAATGATCCGCGCTTCCGCGAATCGAGACCGAATGGGATCGATGGTGCTGTGCTCGGCCAACGCTCGTTCGTTCTACGCTACTTTGCCGAGCAACCCGAGCAGGAGCGTTTGCTTGTCGTCAACTTTGGTAAGCAGCATGTCTTGAGTCCTGCGCCGGAACCATTGCTTGCCCCACCGGACAAATACGAATGGCAAACTCTCTGGACTAGCGAAGCACCGGAGTATGGCGGCACTGGCATGCTGCCGCTCGTGACGAAGACCGGCTGGACCATTTTTGCTGAAGCGGCGGTCGTGCTTCACCCGATGCGCATGACCACGCCGCGTCCGAAACCAAAGCCGCGGGAGCAAGATGCACAACCTGAGCAGCAATAAGCCGCGCGAGCGCGAGCCGATCGAGCGCGTCATGCAGTGGGATCCGGCAAATCCGTCGCGCGAGGTCTTACTACACCGTGAATGGCTCGTGACAAACGGCCTCGGCGGTTACTCGAGCGGCACCGTGTCTGGAGCCGTGACACGCCGCTACCATGGGCTACTCGTGGCGGCCTTGGCCGCGCCGCTTGGGCGCGTAGTCATGTGGAGTCATGTCTCCGAGACGCTTTGCTTTGCAAAGAACGACCGGGTGTCGTTAGGCGGGGAAGAACGCGCCGGCGGTCAACTCGAACTGAAGAGCGCCGAGTATCTGCGCGAGTTCCGGCTCGAGGATGGTGTGCCGGTATGGACTTATCACGTCCGCGATCTCGTGCTGGAGAAGCGCGTGGTAATGCCGCATCTGCAAAATAGCGTTTACGTCAGCTACCGGATCTTACAGGGCGAGTCGCGCCCGCAGCTGGAACTACGGCCAGCTTTTCATTTTCGGCATCACGAGATTCCTGTAAACAAAGGGACCACGGGGCCATATCGATTCTCCGCAGTCGGCGATCATTACGAAGTCGCGGCGGCAAAGCCCGGTTTTCCGCCTGCGCGTATGAAAGTGTGCGGGGACGCCAAATTCACGATCGCCGCCACGACCGTGCATCAAGTCGTTTACCGCACGGAACAACTGCGCGGCTATGCTTACGAAGGCGACTTGTGGAGCCCCGGTTATTTCGAGGTCGATCTTGCGCCGGAGAAACCGGCAACTGTCATCGCTTCCACTGAAAAGTGGGAGATCATCGAGGTCCTCAGCCCGGAGGAATTGCTGCGATCTGAAACGAGGCGCCGTCGACGTTTACTGCGAAAAACACGCGACCGCTGCGTCGACAAATTCGCCGCCGAACTCGCGCTCGCCGCTGACCAATTTGTCATCACGCCGGCAGGGCGTTTCGAAGAAGCAGCGCGCGCGCACGCGGCCGGCGACGAAGTGCGGACTGTCATCGCCGGCTATCACTGGTTCACCGATTGGGGCCGCGACACGATGATCAGCCTGGAAGGGCTGACTTTGGTAACGGGCCGCTGGTTGGAGGCCGGTTACATCCTGCGCACATTTAATAACTACATCTCGGACGGCCTGATTCCGAACATGTTCCCGGACAGCTCGAAACAGGGGAAATATCACACCGCCGACGCGACCCTCTGGTTTTTCCACGCGGTCAACCGTTACATCGAGATCACCGACGACCGCGCAACACTGGAGCTCCTGTTGCCGGCATTAATCGACATCCTCGAGCACCACCTCCGGGGCACCCGCTTCAACATTCACGTCGATCCGGCGGATGGGCTGCTCGCCCAAGGCGCACGAGGTTACCAGCTCACCTGGATGGATGCAAAGATGGGTGATTGGGTGGTGACGCCCCGGCGCGGCAAAGCCGTGGAGATCAACGCGCTTTGGTACAATGCGCTTTGCCTCGTCACGAAATGGCTGCACGAACACAGCGATGCTCGCGCTGAGACTTACGAACGCCATGCCGACCGCGCCCGTGCTGCTTTCAACGAACGGTTCTGGTTCGCCGAAGGCGGCTACCTTTACGACGTTGTCGATTGCGAGGGTAAAGCGGGAACGAGCGATGCCTCTTTCCGCCCCAATCAGCTCTTCGCGATCTCACTCGAGAACCCCGTGCTCGACCCGTCGCACTGGAGCTCAGTTGTCGATCTTGTAGAGAAGAAACTGCTCACGCCTCTCGGTCTTCGCTCTCTTTCGCCCGATCATCCCGACTACAAGCCGATGTACTCGGGCGATCTGCGCTCCCGTGACGGCGCCTACCATCAGGGGACAGTGTGGGCCTGGCTGATCGGACCGTTTATTGATGCTTGGCTAAAAATTCATCCGAATCAAAAAGAGAGCGCCCGCAAGTTCCTTGAGGTGTTCCCGATCCATCTCAGTGAGGACGGCTTCGGCACGATCAGCGAAGTGTTCGACGCGCGCGAACCGCACATTGCCGGCGGCTGCATCGCGCAAGCCTGGAGCGTGGCCGAGGTGTTACGCACGTGGGTGAAAACTGCCTAACGAATTGCAACGTCGACAATCTCCCGGAATTTAGTAGCTGATGCCCGAGACCGCCGAAGAAGTTTCTCAGCGACCCGAAGTGCGGCAGGAGCTCGCGCGCACCACGGGCGAGAAGCCACGCGAAAAAGTTAGAGCGGAAACGAGGGATAAATTCTGGTTCGTTACCCACGCGCTTATCATCATCGGCTGTGTCGTTCTCTACTTTCTGCTCGGCTCAAAATTCATTCCGCTGCCGAAACAATATGTCGATCTTACACGACGCATCGTGCATGCCGTCGCGCTCATCGTGCTCGTGCTGGCGCTCGGGAAGGCAGTGAGCGTGTATGCAATCGGACGCATCGAGGACGCTGCGACCCGTTTCACACTGAACCGCGTCGTTCATCTCATCGCCGCGGCGGCCATCGCGGTGATCGTGGTATCGATCTTGTTCGTCAATTGGTACGGGGCACTGACCGCTCTCGGTCTCGGCTCAATCGTCATCGGTCTGGCGGTGCAATCGCCGATGAAAAGTTTCATTGCCTGGATTTACATACTCGTTCGGCGGCCATATCGCGTCGGCGATCGGATCAAAATCGGCGACGCGACCGGCGATGTTATCGACGTTGGCTACCTAGATACCACGCTGTGGGAATTTGGCGGCAAATATATTTCCGGCGACCATCCGAGTGGGCGCATCATCCGTTTCCCTAACGAGAAAGCGTTCGACGAGATTATCTGGAATTACTCGTGGCCGGTTTTTCCCTACATCTGGAACGAGATCAAATTTCAAATCGCGTATCAAAGCGATTTGAAGTTCGTCGCCCAGACGATGGAACGAATCGTGGCCGAAGAGTTAGGCGAAGAGATGATGAAACGCGTCGATGTTTTTCGCGACGTTCTCGCGCGCACGCCAGTCGACGAACTGGAAGTGCGCTCGCGGCCGCGCGTGATTTTTCGCATCGACGAAGTGACCTGGATCGACGCGATCGTGCGTTATCTCGTCTCGCCTCGCGAATCCGGGCCGATGAAATCGCGACTCATCCCGAAATTGCTCGATGCGCTCAACGCCGCACCCGAGCGCGTCATGTTCCCGAAAGGCGACGCGCGCTAGCTTAGATTTTCGTGGCGCGGGTGAGTAGGTAGTCCTGCTTGACGACGTTGCCCTCGATGTAGTCGCGGATGATAGCATCGTATTCACGACGGAAGTGGGCGAGCCGGGCCGGATCGCTGCCACTGAACGTTTCCACCAGCTTGCGCATCGGACCGGCGAACATTTCAATTTGCGTGCGGTAATGTTGCGGACTGAGGGCCGGAACGAGCATCCGTTCGATATGAAAGGTGATGTTAGTCACCTTCTCGTGGAGGCGTTGGCGCACGATATTGGCATCGCCCCATTCCGGCGGCGGCGAAACGCCAGGTGGCGCTGGCGGCATGTAGCTCGCGACCAGGGTAAATGTGCGGCCGATACAAAGCGTCGGCGGCCAGGTCGCAAACGCGATCGTCCCGCCCGGTTTAAGCACGCGCAGCATTTCGCGGGTCGCAACCTGCGGGCGCGGTGCGAACATATGCCCGAACTGGCTGAGGACAACATCGAACGCGGCATCCTCATGCGGCAATTGCTCAGCGTCACCTTCCCGCCAGTCGACTTGCACTTCCGCGATCCGCGCGTTCTCCTCTGCGCGCGTGAGCAACTCGGGTGTGAGATCGATTCCGCAAACATTCGCGCCAAGCCGCGCCGCCGTGATTGCGGCCACGCCGGTGCCGCACCCTACGTCGAGCACATGCTGGCCGGCTCGAACACGAGCAAATTTTACGAGCAGCGCCGCCGACGGCGTAGTGACCGCTTCTAACGGTGTGAAGTAGGCCCAGCCTTCTCTCTGTGCCTGCTTGAATTTTGTAATGGCGTCATCGCTCACAGGATTGACTTCAGCTTTGCACCATTGAAATCAGCGTGAGCGGTTGCGCAATCTGTTTTCCCGGCAAATTACTCTGCCGTGAAATGGATCGCCACGTTCTTGATCTTATGCACCGTTGCCGCAGCCGCACAGCAGGCCCCACCACCAGCTGTGATGAAACCGAAGCCGACTCCGGAAATTTACGCAGCCCTGCCGAATTATGACGAGCAGAGCGCGACGCGCCTCCAGATTTTTCTCGATAACTGCGACTTCGGGCCGGGAAAAATCGACGGAAAAATGGGGGAGTTTTTTCGTAAGGCGCTCCTCTCCTACAAACACGCGCACAAGATGCGCGAGACCGGATATGTCGATCAATGGTTGCTCGACCAGGTGCCGGTGACGTTCACGACGTACATGATTCGGCCCGACGATTCGAAATTCGTTGGCCATATGCCGAGCAGTCACGCTGAACAGGCGCGCCTGAAATGGCTCCCTTACACTTCACTGCTCGAGTACGTGGCCGAACGCTACCATTCCGCCGAGGATTACATCGTAAAACTGAATCCGGGCAAGGACTGGCAGCACCTGCAGCCTGGTGAGACGCTCACTGTGCCAAACGTGCTGCCATTCGAAGTTGAAAAAATCGTGGAGCAGCAGCTTCCGGAAAATCCGGCTTTCGCCACGCGGAAGGTTTACGTCGACACAAAAGAGCGACTGCTCGAGGTGTTCGACAACGATCAGCTGGTCTGCGTGTTTCCGATCACGCCCGGCTCCAAGATGCTGCCCGCACCGATCGGCACATGGAAGATTCTCGCTGCGACGACCTGGCCGTGGTTTCGCTATGACGAGGCGATGCTGCATTACGGCGTGCGCAGCAGCGAGTACTACAACCTACCGCCCGGGCCTAACAACTTGGTTGGAGTGCTCTGGATGGGCCTGAACAAACCAGGCATCGGGATCCACGGCACGAACAATCCAGAGACAATTGGCCGCGCCGCAAGTCACGGCTGCATCCGGTTGGCGAACTGGGATGCCGCGCGGCTCAAAGATCTCGTGAGCGTCGGCAACACGGTAATTATTTTCTGACTTGCCCGCGCGGTCATCCCGAGCCGCGTCGACGGCGAGGGATCTCACAGTCGGAGTTTGCGCCTTCTGTTTAGATTACGTGATCAATCACTTTTTGTGAGGTCCCTCGTACTCGAAATGAGGATCGCGGATAGATGATGCAGGCGCGGCGAAAATAGCGCAAGCGTCCAACCTTGCTTTACACGCATTCGCAACGCAGGGGCTTGCGCTACTTTAGGGCGAGTCATACGATTATCTTTGAGGAAGATGCCGATGAAAGAGCAAAGCGGGATCAGCTACAGCAACGCGGCCGTCGCCGCGACACCAAAACATCTTTTGCAGTTTGCAGTGGATCAGCGCTACGACGACTACACACCGGTCGACCACGCGGTTTGGCGGTTCATCATGCGGCAGAACATTTTCTTCCTCCGCGAATACGCGCACAAAGTTTATTTCCAAGGGCTGCTCCATACCGGCATTTCGTTCGACCGGATCCCGCGAATTGAGGAGATGAACCAAATCCTCGGCAAGATCGGGTGGGGCGCAGTCGCGGTCGACGGTTTCATTCCCCCGTCGGCTTTCATGGAATTTCAGGCCTACAAGGTTCTCGTGATTGCGTGCGACATGCGCCAGATCCAGCACATCGAATACACGCCCGCCCCTGACATCGTGCACGAAGCCGCCGGACATGCGCCAATTATCGTCGATCGCGAATATTCAAACTATCTCCAACGTTTCGGTGAAGTCGGCGCGAAAGCGATGCAGTCGCGCAAAGATTTCGAGCTCTATCAAGCGATCCGTCACTTATCGATTTTGAAGGAGCGACCGAACAGCGATCCGAAAGAAGTCGAGGAAGCGCAAAAGCTGGTCGAGTACCGCCAAGCGAACCTTGGCAAAGCGTCCGAGATGGCGCTGCTCTCGCGACTCCATTGGTGGACAGTCGAGTACGGCCTAATCGGTACTCTGGAGAACCCGAAAATTTACGGCGCGGGTCTGCTCTCCTCGATCGGCGAATCGGTTTCATGCCTCGAGCCGAGCGTGAAAAAGATTTGCTACTCGATCGATGCAATGAACCAGCCGTTCGACATCACGACCCGGCAGCCGCAGCTCTTCGTCTGCCGCGATTTCCAGCATCTTAGAGACGTGCTCGAGGAGTTCGCGAGCAAGATGGCTTATGAGGTGGGCGGACTCGAAGGCATCAATAAAGCGATCGAGTGCAACAACGTTGCGACCTGCGAGTATTCAACCGGTCTGCAAGTCAGCGGCGTCTTCGACGAAGTAATTGTCGACCAAAACAACCGCCCGATTTATCTCCACACGACCGGCAAGAGCGCGCTCGCCTATAAGAACAAACAGCTTGAAGGCCACGGTATCGATTACCACCGAGGCGGGTTCGGTTCGCCGGTCGGCAATTTCAGGCCAAGCGATTTGCGCGTAGGCACGAAGACGAAGCTTGCGTTCGACAGCGGCATCACGGTGGAAGGCAAGATCGACAAGCTGCTCGAGCGCGACGGCAAACTCCTTCTGGTTTCGTTCTCAAGCTGCCGCGCGAAATACGGCGATCGCACGTTGTTTGATCCCGATTGGGGCACATTCGACATGGCCGTGGGTGATCGCATCACTTCCGTGTTCAACGGGGCCGCCGATAAGGACGCTTACCACGAAGTGGCACTCGTCCCGAAAGAGCGGACGATCAAAGTCCCGTCCGACGCGAAGCGGAAGAAGCTTGAAAACCTTTACGCACAGGTGCGGCAGATCCGGGAAACGAAGAAGGGGTACGAACGGCTGGGCGAAATCTGGGAAACCCAGCAGGCGGAGCATCCGGAGGATTGGCTCCTCTCGATGGAAATTTTCGAAATCCTCGACGTGACCGAGCAACAGCCGGAGTTGAAAGCCAGGATCGGCAGATTCCTCAACGAAAAGAAAGCGACAAGCAAAGATCTCGAGACGCTAATCAATTGGGGCTTCCGCTTAGTGGAGTATCACAAACAACCCGACTTCGTCGCGGCGATGCAGGCCTCGCCGAAGTAGGCAGCACTTCGAGCCGGCGCG
>DASQXY010000257.1:0-4305 GCA_035639455.1 Chthoniobacterales bacterium
GAGTTCAGCTATCTCTCGGTCTTACTGTCGCTAATTCTTGGTCTGGCAGTTACTCAAATCTTAACTGGCTTTCGCGGGCTGCTGCTGTCGCGCGGGCGGGTCAAACTCTACTGGCCGGTGATCGCCTGGGCTGCGCTGCTGCTACTGATTTGCTTCCAGAGCTGGTGGGCGATGTTCGGCATGCGGGCACGGCAGCATTGGAGCTTCGCGCAATTCGGGATGGTTTTGCTGCAAACGGTCGTCACCTACATGGTCGCCGGCCTGGTTTTTCCAGATTTCGTCGACCGGGAAATTATCGATCTAAGGCAAAACTTTTATGCTCATCGCGGCTGGTTCTTTTCACTCGGGTTTACTGTTTTAGTCGTCAGCGTGTGCAAAGACGTGGTGCTCGATGGAGTGTGGCCGCACCCGCTCAATCTCGGCTTCCACGCGCTTTTCGGCGCGGCCATGCTCATCGGCGCGTTTACGGCGCGCGAGTGGTATCACAAGTGCCTGATCGTGTTCGGCGGCGCCATTTTCGTCCTCTACATCGGACTGCTCTTTGCCCGCCTGCAGTGACGTGGTCTATAAGCTCATCTTTGTCCGCACGACGGCGTTAACCGATCAGAGCGTGATTGGGGTGCGCCGCGCTAAGTGGCCGGTCGCGGTTTCTTCCGGTGCCCAAGCATCTCACCCCGCATTGTGCGCGGATCAACACGCGTGAGCTTCTTTTCCGTGGTCGATGTTAGCAGAGGCGTGTGCGGGATTTCGCATAGATACTCGGCAATGAACCAGACCGGTTGGTCGGTTGTCATCCAGCGGCGATCATCGAATCGAGCCAAATTCACCGGGCGCGAATAACGGCGCAGGGTGCGTTCGCCCCGCAGATTGAAATAAACATTGAAATAGGTCATCGCCAGCTCGCGCAACGTGCGGTGCACCGGCTCGCGGTAGCGGCAGCCGGTGAAATTTGATTTCGCTACCGCGCCCCAACTTTCTCGCACTTTGAAAAGCGCGACGACATGATCGGTGTCCTGTTCCGCTTCCAGATCAAAAATCAATGGCGGAAAGCCAAGCACGCGCAGCGCGGCGGCGGCAAAAATCGCGCCTTCGAGACAGGATGCCGTTTGATCGCGCAGAACGAATCGCGGCGAACGGGCCGTGTACTCGAGATTGTAAGGCAGCTCATCAAGGAACCGTTGAACGCCAGCGGGCGTTTTGAACGAGCGCAGTTTGCGCAATTCCGCCGGCGTAAAGCCGAGATCCGACGGAATAGATGCCTTCGTCACGCGTTGTGCGGAATTGACTTTCGCTCGCGCTTTCATTACACCCTGAACGTATGCCGAAATATGTCATCGAACGGGAAATTCCGAATGCCGGGAAATTGTCGGAGTCGGAGCTGCAAGGGATCTCGCAGAAGTCATGCGGAGTGCTGCGCAATCTCGGCCCGCAGATTCAGTGGGTGCAGAGCTACGTCACCGACGACAAGGTTTACTGCGTTTACATCGCGCCTAACGAAGAGATGGTGCGCGAACATGCCAAACAGGGCGGCTTTCCGGCGAATCGCATTTCGGAAGTCAAATCGGTGATCGATCCGACCACGGCCGAGCCTTGAACTGCCGTTATCGGCCGAATAACGGTGGACGCTGCTGAGCTCAAGTCTTTGCAGGCGCCGCTCAAAGCGCGGTATCGCGATCATCCGGAGACGGCCTTAGTCACGCTGCGCGCACGGGGCCGGGTTGAAAACAATGTCACCTGCAAAATCGAAACCGGAAAAGCGCAAGTTCAAGCTGGCCTCCATCCCGCGACCGGCGGCGACGGCACCAGCGCGTGCTCGGCTGACATGCTGCTCGAATCACTCGTGGCTTGCGCAGGTGTGACGCTGAGCGCGGTCGCGACTGCGCTCGGTATAGGCTTGCGCGGCGCGACTGTTGAGGCGCAAGGCGACTTGGATTTTCGCGGAACATTAGGCGTGACCAAAGACGTGCCGGTTGGGTTTAAGCAGATTCGATTGCACTTCGATCTGGACACCGAGGCGTCCGGAGAACAGATCAACACATTGCTTCGGCTCACCGAACGTTATTGCGTCATTTACCAGACGCTGAGTCAGCCTCCGAAGATCGAAATTTCCCATGCGGTAAGATCGATCTAAACTCTGGGTCTATGCCGTTATATTTAGACATTCACGATCTCCATGGCCCGATTAACCCTGATGATTTAGCCAAGGCTCACGAGAAGGATGTGGAGGTCGAAAAGCGGTATGGGGTCAATTATCTGAAGTACTGGGTCAACGAGAGTCGCGGGAAAGTTTTCTGTCTGGTCGACGCGCCGAATCCTGAAGCGGCCGACCGCGTTCACAAGGAAGCGCACGGTCTGGTGGCGGAGAAAATGATCGAAGTTGATCCTGAGCTGGCCGACGGATTCCTCGGCGGCGGCGAAGTGAACGCGGCTGGCGCCGTTTTGCTGCCCGGTGGCGCGGCGGCGGGCCGAGACCCCGCGATCCGAACGATTGTGTTCACTGACATTGTTGAATCGACAGCCATGACGCAATCGATGGGTGATGAGGCAGCGATGGAGGTGCTCAATTTGCACAATAGTGTTGTGCGGAACGCGTTGACGGACGCCGGGGGCCGCGAAGTCAAGCACACCGGTGACGGCATCATGGCGTCATTCATTTCGGCAGCGGCGGCGGTGAAATGCGCCAGCCAAGTGCAACGCGATCTCGCCCGGCACGAAAAAAACCGCGATCGCAGTATCAAGGTGCGGATTGGCGCGGCGGCGGGCGAACCGGTGGAGAACGACAATGATCTTTTCGGGTGCACTGTTCAGTTGGCGGCGAGACTCTGCGCCCAGGCAGAACCGGAACAGATCCTTGTTTCAAACGCGGTAGTCGAACTCTGCCTCGGAAAGAGGTTTCTATTTCGAGATGCAGGCAAATTTGCTTTGAAGGGCTTTGATCAACCGATCCGCGGTCATGCCGTTGTTTGGGCGGACGAGTCGGTGGCTCCGGCCTAAAACCGGACCGGAATTGTAGCCACGGCACTGCGCAGCGTTTCGCGTGAGCGGCCAACCCGCTTCACAAACCTATCGCGTGGCAAGCAGGTGCGCGCCTACAGTTTACAAGCCGATCGGGTGCCGGGCTTCGAATTTCAGCGGCACACGGTCGCTTGTTTGCCAGCGTGGTGCCCACCGGCTGGTATGATTATCCCATGGGGTGGTATCGAGCCTTAAACCGGCGATCACCGCATACGTGTGACCTGGCCGCGTATAAATCGTGATCCATCTTCCGCGGCCGCGCGCGCCGTATCTGCGGAAATCGGCTGAATTCATCGGCGATTTTATCAACCCGGCGCCGGCGAGCGCGTAGGAGACCGTGCCGGAGCAATCATAAGTGCGATCGAAAAAAGAACGGTGGCCGCCACCGAATCGGTACGGTTTGTTGGAAAGTTGGTTCGCGGCCCAGATCGCGCGTTTGACCGCGAGCGGGGCTTTCTGCGGCGCGGCGGCCTTGCCATATCGCAATCGCGCGATCGAGCCGGGAACAGTCGGTCCGCGGATTGGAAAGCGTTGCGCGCTTGCTGAGGAAATCAGGACTGCGACCGTCAATGTCGCGAAAGAGCTTTTGAGAAGAACTGAATCCATGCAACGCTCTGAACCAGCGCGTGATATGTCAGAATCGTTGGCGGTGAAAAGAAAATTTTTATCTCGGTCGCATTTATCGCCGTGTGCGCGGCCGCCGCTGGAGCCGACGAGAAGCTGGTCTATCCCAATCCGCCGACGAGCAATCAGGTTGACGATTACCTCGGGATGAAGGTGCGCGATCCGTATCGGCCCTTGGAAGATCTTGACGCAGAACCAACACGGAATTCGATCGAAGCGGAAACAAGCTCACTTTCGATTACCTCGCGAAAATCCCGGAATGTTTTGAGCGGCGTGAAACGCCCCAAGTTGATGGATATTTGTCGCGCGCAAAGCTAACTTTCCGGTGTGAAAGCGCTGCGCTTTGTCTGGCGTGCGACCCAGCGTCTGGTCTGGGAAACCGCGACCGATAACACCACCGGACTGGCGGCGCAGATGGCTTATCTGTTACTGATTGCGCTCGCGCCTGGTCTGTTGTTTCTCTGGCATTTGTTAGGCCTGTTCGGCACCGACCCGGCGAAGCTGCACGGTATGTTTGCAGTCCTGAAGAGCTTCATGCCGCCGGACCCGAAGGTGCAGGACATCCTCGACAGCGCGGCTGCAAGCGTGGTCGTGACCGGCTCGAGCGGCTTGCTCGCGAACGCGGGGATTGTCCTTGGCATATACTTCGGCACAGTTTTTATCGCG
>DASQXY010000258.1:0-3044 GCA_035639455.1 Chthoniobacterales bacterium
AACCAGCGTCAGGCCCATATCAATCCTTCCTCTGAACAGATGTGCCAGCCAATCACAGGAATCACGCTAAAAATAAGATAATAGATAGGCTGGAAAATTCGCGTCAATTCGGGTAATTCGCGGGTAAGATTCAATACGTCACTTTCTCGCTGCGCGCTTGCCAAGGAGTTTAGCGATGTCGAAATCCACGAAATCGGCATGATGAAAGATGATCGACTCGATTGAACGTTCGACCTTGTCACCTTCATGACTATGCGTGGCAATGATGTGCATGACTTCGCCTGGGATACGGTGCTTGTAGGCGAGTGCGACTCCGCTGAATGGGTGCCTCACTTGCTGCCCAAATTTTCCCTGAATCACTTTGCCTGATTGATCCTTGTCGTACTCGAGTGGCTTGCCCACGTCGGCCAGCAGCGCGCCGGCGATGAGATAATCGCGCTGAACCGAAATTCCACAGCGGAAAGATTTCTCTAGTACATCGGCGATGGCGATGCATTGCTGCGCGCAGGAGTTGAGGTGCTCGACGAAAGTCATGTCGATATCGCCGGCCAGGAGCGTGAATTTGACGGCGCGAAGTTCATCAAAGGTCCAACCTTTGCCGCCACACCCGGTGGTGATCGCTTCGCTCCAGACCGCAGCTACTTTCTCCCGCAGCGATTCATCACTGATCTTCATCAAGCTGGGAAAAAGTTCCGCGATTTGTTTAACGGTGTAGCTCGTTCGTTGGGTTGTTGTCATGATTGTCGATCGCAATTACGAGGAAATGATTCGGGGAGGGGGCCCGTCATAGCCGTGATTGACTGGATCAATTCGACGCATCGGTTTCTCGCGCGTTTGCTCTTCGATCACATGCGCTACCAGTCCGGGCGTTCGCGCGATCATAAAAATTCCGTTCAAGACCGCGGGATTCATTCCCAAATCGGCAAGGATTGCGCCGATCGCACCATCGACATTGATTGGAAGCGATTTCTTCGCGGCGGCGAACGATTTTTCGACGGCTCGCGCCGCTTGCATGTGCGGCCCATCTACGCCGGCTTCGCGCGCCAGTTCGAATAAGCGCGCGGTGCGGGGGTCCTTCGTGTGATAACGATGACCAAATCCCGGCATGCGCTCGCCCGCCTCTCGCATGGCCGCGAGTGTGCGGCTGGCCGCTTCCTCGATTGAAATCGATTCACTCGTGGCACGGTCGGCGATCTTTTTCAGCTGCCGGGCGCAATCTTCAATCGCGCCGCCGTGATGACGATTGATCGACATGACACCGGCAGCGACCGACGCGCTCAACGAAGCGCCAGTCGAGGCGACGATTCGCGCCGCCAACGCGCTCGGAGGCGTAGCGCCATGATCGATCGATGAGACTAACACTGCGTCCATCAAACGGGCGAGTGACGGCGCCGGCAATTCGCCGGTCAAAATTAAATACACGGCTGCCCCAAAGGAGACCCGTCCCATAAGTTCGGCGATATCGTACCCGCGGACCGCGACCCGATTGGGCTCGATCCGCGTCACCGCGGTATTCCACACTGCGTTCTTGTCCGCTTCGCTCATCAAACTTTGTCCGTTTATCCGCTTGAGAATCTCAAGCGTAGCGTTTGGCAATTCGCCAAAGGAATCGACCACCGTCGCGCCGGCTGCGCGCAACTCCGTCACTTTGCCCGCATGCGTGCCCCGACCGCTTTCGATGATTGCGCCGGCATGGCTGAAACGCGTTCCTTCGCGCGCCGCTTTGCCGCCGATGTAAGCGATCACCGGTTTAGTGACTTTTCGATCACGCATGAGCTGGGCCAGTTCCTCCTCCTGCGACGAACCAATTTCACCAAAGATGGCAATAGCTTCGGTGAGCGGGTCCGCTTCAAACATCAGTGCCGCATCCGGAATCCGAATTCCGAGCACGGCATCTCCGCCGATGTGCACGATTGTGGAAATGCGCACGCCCGCTTGCCCCAAATAGTAACCTGTGCTTGAGGCCATTCCGCCGGAGCGGCTGATCACGCCGACGCCCTTCGGAATTCCTGGCTTAAACCATTGCCGCGCGCTTTCGGCGCGGCCACCGATCATGCCGACCACAGCTTTGCCCGGACTTAACACGCCGAGCGTGTTTGGTCCCACAAACATCGCATGATTAGCTTTCGCTGCTGTCGCGATTTCCATTGCATCCCACACCGGGACGCGATCAGGAACGAGCACGCAGAGTTGAATTCCGGCGTCAAAGGCAGCGATCGCAGCTTCCTTCACCCCGGCAGCTGGGACAAAGACAACCGAGACGTCGATGTTGCCGAGCGCTCTTATCGCCTCCTGCGGCATGTTGAACACGGGCACTCCGACTACGCTCTGGCCGGCTTTGCCTGGTGTAACGCCCGCCACCACATTCGTGCCGTACTCGCGCATCAGTCGCGTGCGCGCTCGACCTTCGCGGCCGGTGATGCCTTGCACCAGAACGCGCTTTTTGTCGTCGATCAAAATCGCCATTATCTCTCGCTTCCAATCAGTTTATCCAATCCGGCAATGTCGAGTTCCAAATAGAAGCCTTCGATCCTGGCGAGGCGGCATTCGACATCGCATGCGAGCAACTCCGAATCTCGGCCGGCGAACTCTTCATCGGGCAGCGAAGATGCGGGAGTGCCGGCACGACTAACGATTAGACCGCCGGAATGCTCTTCGACAGCGGAACGGATTTGCGGCCAGTTTGCTGTGTCGATCCAGACGCGGCCATTTTTCAGCGGAAGCATCGTCGCTGATGGATGGCTAACGAATTTTGGCGCACGTGGAGCACGCGGTCTCCATTTTGCCCCGCGCGCGTTGGCAACAAGGTTCGAAAAACGGTTCGCGATAAAGGCTGGCGTATCGGTTTTGCGATAACCTTCGACTGGCGCGCGCAGCAGCTTCGAAATTCGATGCAAAATGTCCACGGCGCGATCTTCGGTATTGCCACCTAAACGAATGAGCGCGGGTATATCGAGATCGAGTTCCCAAAACGCTTTCGCCAGTCCGTAGGCGGACCAATACTGCTCCTGGCTGGCGACTCCGGAGCCGGAGCCGAAGTACCC
>DASQXY010000259.1:0-3227 GCA_035639455.1 Chthoniobacterales bacterium
CCCGACGCCCAAGATCCACGTCCAACGTCGAACTAGTCGAATAAATCGCGCGCTTTATTCGCCGGACCCGGAGCCGGAGCAATAATACGGTTTAAGTCAAAAGCGCCGTCGTCCCCAGCGAAGTGAGGGACCTCTCGTAAAGGCACTGATCACGCGGGGAAACACTGCGCGAATGATTAGCGAAGACGCGGACCTGTTGCAGCCAAGACCCCGCGCTCTGAAGATGTGAGATCCCTCGCCGTCTGCGCGGCTCGGGATGACAGTGCTCTCTTCTCAGCCTAACAAGTCGCCGTAACGCTGGTTCGCCAGCTCCAGACATCGGCCTAGGATTTCAGACGCGGTTTGGAGGCGCAACGCTTCGTTGACCAGCTCGCGGCATTCGGTCGTGGTGAGGCTTTGCACGGCGCGTTTGACTCGCGGCACAAGAATGGCGGCGGCACTCAGCTCGTCCATGCCGAGGCCGAGCAAGAGTGGAACAAGCGCGACATCTCCGGCCATTTCGCCGCATACCCCCACCCAGAGGTCGTTCGCGTGCGCGGCGTCGGCGATCATCTTGAGCAGACGCAGCACGGCGGGATGCGTCGGCTCATAGAGATGAGCGATGCGCTCGTTCACACGATCGACGGCGATCACATACTGAATGAGATCGTTCGTCCCGATGCTGAAGAAATCGACTTCGCGCGCGAGGATGTCCGATGCAATCGCAGCGCTCGGGATTTCGATCATTGCGCCGCATTCAATCGCTTCGCTGAAACCGACGCCGCCGGCGCGCAGCTCGTCACGGCATTCGTGTAAGATCGACATCGCGCGGCGCAATTCGTCCAGCCCTGAGATCATGGGGAACATCAGCTTCACATTGCCAACGACGCTGGCGCGAAGAATGGCGCGTAATTGCGTTTTGAAGATGTCGGTGTTCTCGAGGCAAAGCCGAATGGCGCGCCAGCCAAGGAACGGATTCAGCTCATCGCTGATCTCAACGGCGCCGGGCGCAAGTTTGTCCCCGCCGAGGTCTAACGTTCGGATGATGAGCGGGTTCGGCGCAACGCGCTCGGCCACCTTGCGATAGGTCGCGTGCTGCTCGTCTTCACTCGGCAGAGTTCGCCGGTTTAGATAAAGGAATTCGGTTCGATAAAGGCCGATTCCTTCGGCGCCGTTCGCGGCTACGGCCCCGACGTCATCGGGCAATTCGATATTGGCGGAGAGAACGATGTGGCGTCCGTCGCGGGTAGTCGATTTTGTCTCGCGAAGCTCGCGCAGTTTCGCGACAACCTTAATTCGTCGCGACTCCAGCTCGTCGTAATACGCCAGCGTCTCGGCGGTTGGATCGACAATCAGCAGGCCGTTCGTGCCGTCGACGAGTACGAAACGGCCAGTGTCGAGCTTTTCTGTCACGTCATGCAAACCAACAATGGCGGGAATACTGAGCGACCGCGCCAGGATTGCAGTATGCGAAGTGCGGCTGCCGAGGTCAGTCGCAATACCGAGCACGCGGTCCTTGTGCATCGTTGCTGTGTCGGACGGCGTCAGATTATGTGCGACCAAAATGTGCGGCTCGGCCATGGCAAAAAGCGGTCGGGGCGCTTTGCCCTGCAAATTGCGGATGACTCGTTTCATCACATCCTGAATGTCGAGGGCGCGCTCGCGCAGATACGGGTCATCGATTCTGCTCAGCGTATCGATGTATTTGGTCGCGACTTCCTGAAAGACCCATTCCACGTTGCAGAGGTCGCTCTGGAGTTTGCGCAGCACCTCATCAATCAACGTGCGGTCTTCGACCACCAGCAGGTGCGCGTCGAAAATGCCGGCGTCCTTTGCCCCGATTGATTCGGCGATCTTTTGCTGCATCTCAAGGATTTGCACGCGCGTCTGGATGAGCGCAGCCTCGAAACGGCCGATCTCATGCGCAATTTGAGAAGCCTCGATCCGGTAGCGGCCGACGTCGTCGAGATCGTCTCGCACGACGTGGATCACCCCACGGGCAATCCCGGGCGATACACCCGCGCCATGAAATCGCTTTTCCTCCCGCACCTTCTCCTCGCTCATCCCCTCGCGAGGTTAGCCGTTTGTCAGAGCTCGTTAAAGCGCGAGTTGGTCAAATTTTGCAACAAAGCCGACCGTTGACCTGACAGTTATCCTCTGCCGGCTACGGAAGACGCGGACGCGAAGCGCCGGTGAGGATTGCTAATCTTCGTTAAATTTCGAGTTGATCAGCGCCTCGAGCTCATCCATCGCTTTGCCGGCATCCGGGCCTTCGCAACGGATGCGGAGCCTCGAGCCTTGACCGGCGGCGAGCATCATCAGGCCCATGATGCTCTTGCCGTTGACTTCTTCGCCCTCTTTTGCCACCCAAACCTCCGAGCGGTAGCGGCTGGCAATGCGCACGAACATCGCTGCCGGCCGGGCATGGAGCCCAAGCCGATTCACGACCTTGATTTCTTTCTCAATTTTCTGCTCGCCCGCGCCCGCGGGGGCACGGCGACTCAGCAATCCCATGTTGTCGATCTAATGTGAGTCATGCCCGGGCGGATTGTGCGTCCATTAAGTTGAGCAGTTTGGTATTGAATTCGACCGCGCTATTTTGACCCAAGCCCTTCAACTTTTGGTCCATCGCCGCGACTTCAATCAATCGTGCAATGTCGCGGCCCGGCTTCACCGGAATGCTCACATGCGGCACGCGCATGCCGAGTATCTCGTAAAATTCCTGATCCAGCCCGATGCGATCCACCGCTTCGGCTTCGTGCCATTCCTGCAATGTGACCACGAGATCGAGCCGTTTCTCGATACGAATGCTGCCGATGCCGAAAACCGAGGCGACGTTGATGATGCCGATCCCACGCACTTCCATGTGGTTGCGTGTGAGCTCAGGCGCGGTCGCCATCAACTCGCGACCCTCCAGTGACGTGATGCGCGTCACGTCATCCGCGACAAGGCTGTAACCGCGCTCGATCAAACCGAGCACGCATTCACTCTTGCCAATGCCGCTTGCGCCGCGAATCAAAACACCGATTCCGAGGATATCCACCATGCTGCCGAACTCGGTCACGGTTGGCGAGAAATCCACCTCCAGCGCGATCGTCGCGGCGTTGATGAACTTCATCGTGATCATGGGCGTACGAAACACCGCGATCTTCGCCTTGGTCGTTACTTCCAATAGGTCGGGCGCAAGATGAAACCCGCGCGACATGACGAGACATGGGATCTTGCACGCGCAAAGCTCGCGAAAACGT
>DASQXY010000260.1:0-23573 GCA_035639455.1 Chthoniobacterales bacterium
CGCCGTTAGCCAAACCGAATCCGGACGCGTGGGACGACGGGCACGTTACTGCGGCATGGCTTGGCCACTCTACTGTCCTCATCAATTTCTTCGGCATCAAAATTCTGACCGACCCAGTTCTATTTCCGCGCATTGGCATCCGTATTCCGTTGCTACTGACAATCGGCCCGAAACGACTGGCTGCCCCCGCGCTTGCGTTCGATGAGCTGCCGAAGATCGGCATTATCCTCTTATCGCATGCGCATTTCGACCATTTGGACTGGCGAACACTCCGCAAATTCGATCGCCATACGAAAGTCATCACCGCACCGCACACACGCGACTTGCTCAACTGGGCTCGGTTACGGGATGTGACGGAACTACACTGGGGCGAACGCAAGACCATCGAAACTTCGATTGGCAATCTCCACGTCGTTGGCGTGCCGGTGAAACATTGGGGCGCGCGCATGCAGCGCGATCTTCACCGCGGCTACAATGCTTACCTGCTCGAGCGCAACAATCAGCGCATCTTGTTTGCTGGGGACACCGCAATGACCGACAGCTTCGGCAAATTGCGCGCGCACGGTGGTATCGACCTGGCGATTATTTCCATCGGCGCTTACAACCCGTGGATTCGGTCACATTGTACACCGGAGCAAGCTGTCGAGATGGCAAACGCCGCCGGCGCGCGGTTCATTATGCCGATACATCATCAAACCTTCCGCCTCAGCGCGGAGGCATTGTGCGAACCGATCGAACGCTTCCAAGCCGCGTTGCGGGACCAGCCGGAAAGGATCGCGTTGCGCGAGATTGGCGAAACGTTCGTGTTGCCAACGTAGAGGCGCTTGTCTCAACCGCGCGCCGATGTAATGTCCCACTCCGCGCCGACGTAGCTCAGCTGGTAGAGCAACGGTTTCGTAAACCGTAGGTCACGGGTTCGAATCCCGTCGTCGGCTGTGTCAGTTCCGCTTCGCGGCCAGGGGCGATTTTGCTTTCTGCCAGTTGGTACTTTGCTCGTAGGCGTGGGCGATTTGGAAGATGCGGGCTTCATCGAGCGATTTGCCTAACAGCTGCAAACCAACCGGCAACTCGACATTGTCGACCCAGGCGAACCCGCACGGCACGCTGATGCCGCAAATACCGGCGAGATTACCAGTGTTCGTGAAAATGTCGGCGAGATACATTGCCAGCGGATCGGCTGTGCGCTCGCCAAGCTTGAATGCCGGCACCGGCGAGGTCGGTGAGACAATCGCATCCACTTTTTTGAACGCATTGGCGAAATCCTGCCGAATTAGCTCTCGCACCTTTTGCGCGCGCAGGTAATAAGCGTCGTAATAGCCGGAGCTGAGAACGTAAGTACCGAGAATAATCCGGCGTTTCACTTCCTGGCCGAAACCGTTCCCGCGCGTCCGGCCGTAGTGATCGAGCAAGTCTCGCGGGTTCTCGGCGCGATAGCCGTAACGTACTCCGTCGAACCGCGCGAGGTTGGCCGATGCCTCAGCCGTCGCCAGAAAATAATAGACCGCGATACCGTAATCCGTGTGCGGGAGACTAATGTCGATAATTTCCGCGCCAAGCGATTGCAACTGCTTCAGCGCCGCGTCAATCGCCGATTTCACCTGCGGATCGATTCCCTCGATCATGTATTCCTTCGGCAAACCGAGCCGGACGCCGCGTAAGTCCCGACCCAGCTCAGCAGTGTAATCCGGCACTGGGTCGTTTAACGACGTCGAGTCTTGCGGATCGTAACCAGCGATCACGTTCATGATCATCGCTGAATCGCGAACTGTTTTGGTGAGTGGCCCGATCTGGTCGAGCGACGACGCGAACGCTACCAAGCCAAAGCGCGAGACGCGACCGTAACTCGGTTTCACTCCCACGATTCCGCAAAGCGCCGCTGGTTGGCGAATCGAACCACCGGTATCGGTGCCGAGCGCGCCAAAGGCGGCATCAGCGGCAACTGCGGCGGCGGAGCCCCCGCTGGAGCCGCCCGGCACGCGCGACAAGTCCCATGGGTTTCGCGTCGGCTTGACGCTTGAGTTCTCCGTGGAAGAGCCCATCGCGAACTCGTCCATATTCGTTCTGCCGAAGGGAATCGCGCCGGCGGCGCGCAACCGCCGGATCACGGTTGCATCGTACGGTGCGCGATAAGTGCGCAGGATTTTTGACCCGCAGGTGCAGGGCTGACCGGTGACGTTGATGATGTCCTTAATCGCAATCGGTACTCCGCCGAGCGGAAGATCGACGTTCGCGTTTTCTGCTTCTTTCGCCGCGCTGTCGAAATCGACTGAGAGATATGCCTCGAGTTTTGCATCGACGTCTTCAATCCGCGCCCGCAGCGATTCGAGCACTTCACGCGGCGAAATCTCGCGGCGAAGCAGGAGCATCTTCAGTTCGGCGATGCTGAGCGCCGACAACTCCGGCTGACTCATTCGACAACCTTGGTAACGATGAACAGCTGGTTCACCGCGCGTGGGGCGTTGCGCAACGCTTCCTCGGGAGTGAACCACTCGCATGGTTCGTCTTCACGAAACACGTTGAACACTGGGACGCCGTGCGCGGCAGGTTCGACGTGGCTCACGTCCACTTCCGCCAATTTGGCTGCGTATTTCAACACGTCACCGAGTTGCTTCTGAAACAGCTGTGTTTCCTCGTCAGTCAGATTTAAGCGCGCGAGTCTCGCGACGTAAGCGACGTCCAGTTCCGATGTGTCAGCCATCGAATTGTCGATGTTAGAAATGTAAATGGCTCAGCAGCCAGATCACAAGCGCAGCCAGCGCGATTGCCAGCACAAGAAATATCATGCGGCCTTCGCGCTGCGCCTTCCGCAACGCGCCGCGCCGCCGCACGCGCGCCGCATCGCCGTAGCGTTTGTCCTGCAATCCAATCGACACATTTAGCCGGCTGCCGCCTCCTTGCGCACGCATGAGCAATTCCTCGCGCTGCCGCCGTTCCACTTCCTGCGCCAGCTTTGGTGCCGCGGCGATCATCCGCTCGAGCTTGGCGACTTCGTCGCGCAGCTGTGATTCGCGTTGTGCCAGCTCCTGACGCTGCCGGTGCAAAGGCGTGGCCGGTTTCTGCGAGCGACGCAGCATGCGTTACCGCGTAGAAGTCGCTAGCCAAAAGAAAACCAGCAGCGCGATTGCGCCGAAAACGATCAGAGGCAAACTGAGCGCGAACCCGATCTGCATCCATTGGCCGAGCGAACGGCCGCCACCGGCAAACTGCGAAATTTCCGGCGCGGCTTCCGGCAACGGCGCGTCGCCTGTGCCATCGCCTGTCGCTTGCAGACGGCTGCGTTGCTGAGTGAATTCGGCGCGAGCATCGTCAACTGCGCTCAGTGCGCGGCTTAGCTCCTTGTGAAGATCGGCTGGATTCCAGCTCTTCGGATCGATTGCTTCGAGCAGTTGCAGATGCTGGGCAAAACTTTCCCGCATCGCGCGCAATTGCTCGAGCCGCTTCTGTGAATCGTAGGCTTCGCGCTCGAGCACGACCAGTGAGCGCGTCAATTTGTCGGTCATTTCGGCGCGCCCGCGCTCTAATTCCTCCTGGCGCCGACTTAATTCTTCCAACTCGCGCTTTTGCTTTTCGATTTGTTCCTGCTGGCGCTTAAGCTGGAGCAATTGCTCCTGCGCTTTTTGCACCTGCTCATCGAGGTGCTCGGGCGAAAGCGATTCTTCCTCGGTCAACTCCAGCATCTGTTCGATCGGTCGGACTTTTTCTGGCATCCCAAACTTCTTCACGGCTGCGGCTTCGCGCGCGCGTTGCGCGAGGCTGCCGCCACATTAATGAGCGAACTTCACATTTCCAGAATTTTTCCCGTCTGAAAAATTTTTGCGCGCAACTCCGCAAAGCTGTTGTCATTCCGAGCGGCGAAGAGGGAGGGATCCCCAATCGAAACACTGGTCACGCAAGTATTCGCGATATCGACGTGGCGCAGAGTGCCGGCCCGGCGCAAGCAACGTTTTTGTGAGATCATCCTTCGCGTTCACTCAGGATGCCAAGCACTAACGGCCCGGCATCATTTCGAGCAGCACGCCTTTGAAATATTCCGTCTCAGGCAGGGTCGGCAGCACGGGATGATCGAGCGGTTGTTCGAACCGACGTAACCGTCGAGCGGAACGTCGCGCATCGACCAGCGCGTCCGCAATCGTCTGGCCAAACGCAGCTTCGCTCACGTGATGCGAGCAGGAAAACGTTGCGAGCAAACCGTTTTTCACCAGAAGCTTAAACGCGCGCAGATGCAGCTCGCGATAACCGCGAAGCGCGTCCCGCAAACCGGCTTTTGCTTTCGTAAAGGAGGGTGGGTCGAGAATAATCAGGTCGTATTCCGCGCCGGCCTTTTCGGCGCCCCGTAAAAAGCGGAAAACCTCTTCTTCCATCCAGCGCATCTTTAATCCATTTCGCTCCGCGTTCCGTTTTCCAGCCGCGACTGCTTCGACGTTTTCCTCGACTGCAATGACATCGACTGCACCGGCGCGCGCGCAGCTCAGCGCGAAAGCTCCTTGATTGGCAAAACAGTCGAGCACGCGACGACCCCTCGCGTACTCGCCGACGATGGCGTAGTTTGCTGTTTGGTCGAGATAAAAACCGGTCTTGTGACCGTGCAAAAGATCGACCTCGAATTTAACCCCGTTGAGCTCAAGCGTTGTCTCGGTCGGCACATCTCCATGCAACATGCTGCTGCGCATTTCCAATCCCTCGGCTCGGCGAACCGGCGCGTCGTTGCGCTCGATGATTGAAAGGGGGGCAAGCATCCCGCTTGCCTTCTGATGATTCGCAAGCGAGGCGCTCGCGCCAGCTCCGAAAAGGTCGACAATGGCTTGCACGATCAGCTTCTTCCGCTGGTCCATGGCTAGCGTAAGCGTCTGTAAAACAAAATTGTCGCCATAGCGGTCGAGGATCACGCCGGGTAAACCGTCGCTCTCGCTCCACACCACGCGGCACAGGCGACTATCGATCTGTCGACGCAACCGGTATTCAGCCGCTTGCGCGATCCGACGTTTGAAAAAATCGCCGTTGAGATCCTGCCGTTGCCGCGAGAAACGCCGCGCGACGATTACCGACTTGGAATTGTAAATCGCGCTGCCGACCAGCCGATCCTTGCCGTCCTTGACCGAAATCACGTCGCCGTCGGCCGGTTCGCCAAACAGCTTCAGTACTTCACTCGCGTACACCCAATCGTGGCCATGCAGAATTCGCGCGCGCGGTTTGACGACCAGTCCGGCCATACAGAACAAGCAAACGTCCAACGTCCAACGCTCAACGTCCAACACCCACGAAGACATTGAATTGAACGTTGAAAGTTGAGCGTTGAGCGTTGAGCGTTTTCGAAATGCAAAAGCAGCCCCAATCCTCAGTCGATCTTCCCGGGATCAAAAAGCTACGGAGCGGCAAGGTACGCGAGGTGTTCGACCTCGGTGACACATTGCTCATCGCTGCAACCGACCGTATCTCGGCCTTTGACGTCGTCCTCCCGGATCCGATTCCGCACAAAGGCGCGGTGCTAAACCAACTCTCCGCGTTCTGGTTCAAACGCTTCGACAGAGTTGAAAGCCACTTTGTCACCGCTGATATCCACCAGTTCCCCCAAGAGCTGCGCAGCTTTCGCGCAGAACTCGCTGGCCGTTCGATGATTGTGCGCAAAACCAAACCGCTGCCGGTGGAGTGCGTCGTGCGCGGTTACCTTGCCGGCTCGGGCTGGAAGGAATACGAGGAATCGCAAAGCGTCTGCGGCATCCAATTGCCGGCCGGCCTCAAGCAGGGATCGAAATTGCCGAAGCCGATTTTCACACCGGCGACGAAAGCCGAGAGCGGGCATGACGAGAACATCGACATGCAACGCTGCATCGAAATTCTGGGCAAAGAAACAGCCGAACGCGTCAAAGAATTGAGTCTGCAAATTTACTTGGCGGGACGGGACCACGCCGATCAGCGCGGTATTATCGTGGCCGACACGAAATTTGAATTTGGAATGCTGGATGAAAAATTGCTGTTGATCGACGAAGTTCTCACGCCCGATTCATCCCGCTTCTGGCCCAAAGACCAGTACGTGATCGGCGAAAGCCCGCCGAGCTTCGACAAACAATTCGTGCGCGATTATCTCGAGACGCTGGAATGGGACAAAACTCCGCCCGGCCCGCGATTACCAGGCGATGTGATCGCGCGCACCGCCGCGAAATACGTGGAAGCGTTCGAACGATTAACCGGCACAAAATTAAAATAGCTGCCCGCGCGGGTCACTGTCATCCCGAGCGAAGCGATTAGCCGCTCAGCGGTCCGGTTGAATTTTTCGGGCGAAGAAAGGATTGTGGTTCTTCTCCTCGGCTACCGTCGTCATTGGGCCATGGCCGGGACAGATGATGGTTTCATCCGGCAGGGTGAGGATTTTCTCAAGATTGTTCCGCAGCGCGTCCTGGTAAGAAACATTGCCACCGCCCATCGAGCCGGCGAAAAGTGAATCACCTACGATTGCGAGCGGTCGCGCCAAGCCGTGCACGACATAAGTGATCCCGCCGGGCGAATGTCCCCAGGTCAGCCGTGTCTCGATGTCGAGTTTGCCAAGGCGCAACCGTTTGTTTCCCTCGAGACGCTCAGCGCCCGGAACCGGCTCGCGCGCCGGACCAAAGACTTGCGCGGCCGTTTCTTCGCGTAACCGCGGCAAGTCCGCGACATGATCGGAGTGCGCATGGGTAAGCAAAATCATTTTGATGCTGAGGTTTTCGCGCGTCGCGAGCCGCAGCATGTCCCGGCAATCAGCGCCGGTATCACACGCTACCGCGTGTTTGCTTTCCAAATCCCAAACCAAATACGAATTCACAGCCATGCCGTCGTAGTCGGTCGTGAACTGGGCCAGTCCATCGAAATTATCCAGCTCGGCCGGTTTCCATTCGCCTGAAGCGAGCTCGATGAGCGCACTCGGATCGAGGCGCAAAACCGGCGCGATCTTTTTCAGCGCTTCATTGTCAATCGTGCCATCGCGCAATTCCCGGATCTGTGTCTGCGAGAGCCCGGCCGTTTGTGCCAGTTCAGTGTCGGAAATACGCAACCCGCGCTGCGCCTTCCCGATCACATCAATGAAATTATCTTCGAGTGGAATCACAGTTTGGAAATCTACACTGAGACTGCAGGAGCGGCATGTTCATAGCGTTACGCCTCACCAGCAGCCAGGCTCCATCACATGCCGCTTTGATGGAGCTTAGCCGTTAACTGATGCGAGATCTATAAACCTGTCGCGCCTCCGGCGCTCCGCCGAACGGTTAAAGTAAAAATGCGTTGTCAGGTTGGAGAGAGATTTGGATGAGCGAACCATCGGTCGTGAGATTAGCGATCGACTGAAAAGCAATTTCGGCAACGCGACGGCTGACCTCTTCCGGCGAATAGATTTTGCGAACTTCTTTTTCAATCGAGGTCATGGTTACGTTGGCGATGCCGCAGGGGATAATGCGGTCGAATGGGGTTAAATCACCAGACACGTTCAGGGCAAATCCGTGCATTGTGATCCAATGTCTGACGCCGACACCGATGGAGGCGATTTTCCGATTTTCCACCCACACGCCGGTCAAACCAACTCGCGTTCGCGCCGAGATCCTAAACAGACGCAGCGTTTTGATCAGCAAATCTTCGAGCCAGCGCAGGTAACGATGTAAGTCCTGACCGCAGCGACGGAGGTCGATAATCGGATAGCCGATCAATTGACCGGGACCATGATAGGTCGCCTGACCGCCACGGTTGATCGTGAATAGCGGGTGCGGCAACCGGCTCGGATCGATGAGGCTCGATTGATCCGGCGTTTTCCCGATGGTGTAAACAGCGTCGTGCTCAAGCAGCAGCAATTCATCCGGTGCGGTGCGTTTCTCTCGTTTTTTGGCAACGATCTCCTCCTGCAGCGCGAGCGCCTTGGAAAATTCCATTCGCCCGAGCCAGCGCCAGTGAAACGCCGGTCTCATAGCTGTTTGTGTAGTGGGATGCCGCGACTCGCCATTTCTTGCGCGCGCAGATGCGTGAGCCCAATCGCCAGCGCGTCGGCCGCATCCGGTTCCGGCGTTTCGGTCAAGCCAAGCAGCGCGCGCACCATGAATGCGACCTGGTTCTTTCCCGCCGCACCCTGCCCGACCGTTGCCTGTTTGATGCGCGTTGGCGCGTATTCGAAAACCGGCAGGCCGTTTTCGGCCGCGGCAAGAATGGCCGCGCCGCGCGCCGCGCCAAGGAGGATCGCCGTCTTGTAACTTTGGACGTAGATCACCGACTCGAGCGCGCAGGAATCTGGCGAATGTTCGCGAATCAGTTCAGCGAGCCGATCGCGGATCGCGACAAGACATGCCGAAGAAGAAAGGGTCTCCCGGTTGCGGATCGTACCGTAGTAGACCGCGCGCGTCGCGCCATTACCGGCCTCGATAATCGCCACACCGGTCTTCCGCAAAGACGCGTCAATCGAAAGAACACGCATAAGAGTCAATGCTGGAATGCCCCGGCGGCCAGGAAAACGCAACCGATAACCCCGAAGGCAATGCTCACAAACCAGAAGTGGCGTTTTCTCGTCAGCGCGGAGATCGCCGCTACCGCGATCGCGATTTGGAACATCGTCACACCGCCGGCGTAAACTTCATGCCGCTGAAAGCTCGCTCGCGCTTCAGCCTGTTTTCGCTCGGCCTCAGACTTGATTTCCTCCTGCTCGGCTTCGTAGCGCTGAATTTTCGCCCGGTCGGATTCGCTCGGCATCGGGGCCAAGGCAAGTTTCGCATCAAGCACAGCCGCTTTGATGCTTTTCGCCTGATAGTAATTCCACTGGTCCGACGCCGCGATTTGATTGAGCATCGCTTCATTCGCGCATTTGCTCGAAAGCAGCGCGCCGATGGCTGCTAACACGGCCAGCACGGCGGTCGTGAGCGCGACCCAGGCAATCCAGTTCTCGCTGCTGTGCTCGGCCGTCTCATGGACGTGTTCGTGCAACTGCTCGAGCGGCACTTCTGCTTCTTCCACGCCGCCCACTCTAAGATCGACATCTACTCCTTCAAAATCGAAACGTAAGGTGCGATGAGCCGCGGCAAAAAATCGAAACGCAAAGCTGCATTCTTGAGGCGTTTCCTCGCCTCGCTCGGTCCGGGAATCATCGTCGGCGCGGCCGATGATGATCCCTCCGGCATCGCAACTTTTTCCATCGCCGGCGCGCAGCATGGTCTGGCGCTGTTATGGACGGCGCTGCTCACCTGGCCGCTCATGGCGTTTGTGCAAATGATGTGCGCCCGCATCGGAATGGTCACCGGCCGCGGTCTCGTCGGCGCGCTCCGGAAACGGTTGCCACATCCGGTGCTAATGGTGCTCGCGTTCGCGCTCTTCGCGGCGAACTCGATCAACGTCGGCGCCGATCTCTCTGGTATGGCCGATGCCGCCGAGATGCTTACCCGAATTAATTCACATCTCTTTGTCGTCGTCTTCGCCGTGGCCATTTCGCTAGCGATGATCTTCCTGAAATATCATCAAGTCGCGAACGCACTGAAATGGCTCTGCCTGGTGTTGTTCGCCTACGTCGTCACCGGCTTCATCATTCATCCGAGTTGGTCGCAAATTGCGCGCGCGACGTTCGTGCCGTCCTGGCCGAAATCGCATGCCCAATGGGGCATGTTGGTTGCGCTCCTCGGCACAACTATCAGTCCCTATCTGTTTTTCTGGCAGGCCTCGCAGGAGGTGGAAGAGGAAAAAGCGATGGGCCGCCGCATGCTCGCCCGTCGGTTCGGCGCGACTCCGAAGGAATTGATCGATCGTAAGATCGACATCGACCTCGGTGCGTTCTTTTCCAATCTCGTCATGTATTTCGTCATCTTGACGACCGCGTTGACGCTCCATCGGCACGGCATCACTGACATTAAAACGAGCAAAGACGCCGCGCAGGCGCTGTATCCGTTGGCCGGAAAATTTGCGGGCACCCTTTTCACCCTCGCCATCATCGGCGTCGGTCTGCTCGCTATTCCGACGCTGACCGGCTCGGCGGGCTATGCCCTCGCGGAAACCTTCGCCCGACGCGAAGGACTCGACCAGCGTTTCCGCGGTGCACGTTTCTTTTACATCGTGATGATTATTTCGACGCTCGTTGGTGTCGCGTTGGATCTCCTCAACGTCAATCCTGTGCAGGCGCTTTACTGGAGCGCAGTGATCAATGGCCTGCTCGCGCCGGTGCTGCTGGTGTTAATCATTTTCGTATCGCGCGATCGCACGGTGATGAGAGACCAGCCGAGCTCCATCCCAAGTGTTGTCGTCGTCTCCATCGCCACACTGCTCATGTTCGGCGCCGCCATCGGCATGTTTGTTATTTAAGGTGATCATGGCACCGCAACATTCGCGCGTCAGTGCTGGTCTGCTCATGTTTCGCCGCCGCAACGACACGCTCGAAGTGCTGCTCGTGCACCCCGGCGGCCCCTATTGGAAAAACAAAGACACCGGCGCCTGGAGTATTCCCAAGGGTGAAGCCGCACCCGGAGAAGATTTGCTCAGCCGCGCACAAGTTGAATTTGAAGAAGAGCTCGGAATTAAAGCGTCTGGAAATTGGCTCTCGCTCGGCTCAATCAAGCAAAAAGCCGGCAAGACGATCCATGCATGGGCCTTTGAAGGCGATTTGCCGGCGCATTTCGAACTCAACTGCAACACCTTTGAAATCGAATGGCCACCGCGGTCGGGCAAAACGCAATCTTTTCCCGAAATTGACCGCGCGGAATTCTTCTCGCTCGAAATCGCGCGATCGAAAGTCAATCCTGCGCAAACGGTGCTGCTCGATCGTTTGCGTGCGGCCTTGGATCGCTGATTCGGGCACACAATTGCGACGGTCATCGACCGCCGCTACAGGTAAAATGTGTCTCGTCAATACACGCTGCAGTGTCCTGCAAGGTCGACATCGGTTCATGTCGATTACGCGGCGGAGCTGAATGAGCAGCAGCTTGCCGCTGCGACAGCGCCGCCGGGGCCGCAACTGATCATCGCCGGCGCGGGCTCGGGAAAGACGCGAACGCTGACCTATCGGGTGGCTTACCTGCTGGAGAACGGGGTTGATCCACGGAATGTTTTGTTGCTGACCTTCACGAACAAGGCCGCGCGGCAAATGCTCGCGCGCGTGGCAAATCTTTTGCCGGTCGATGCAAGCGGAATTTGGGGTGGCACGTTCCACGCGATCGGCAATCGGATGCTGCGTCGGCACGGCAGCGCGCTCGGATACCAAAGCGGGTTCACGATCATGGATCGCGAAGACCAGAAGGACTTGATCAACACCGTCGTCGCGAGTGCGGGTATTGATCCGAAGGAGATCCGCTTCCCGAAAGGCGATGTGCTCGCGGAGATCTTCAGTTTCGTCGTAAACACCGAGACGCCGCTGGAGCAACTGCTCGCGGAGAAATTCCCCTACTTTCTGCCGTTGCTCGACAAAATCGCCGACGTGCGCGGTCGTTATGAGAAAAAGAAGAAGGCAACAAACTCGATGGATTTCGATGACCTGCTGGAAAAGACATTATCGATGTTGCAGCAGCACCAGGGGATCGCCGCCTTTTATCGCCGGCAGCTTCAATTCATCCTGGTCGACGAATACCAGGACACGAACAAGATCCAGGCCGATTTCATCGACCTGCTCGCGCGTGACCATCGCAACGTCATGGTTGTGGGCGATGATGCCCAGTCGATCTACTCCTGGCGCGGCGCGAACTTCCAAAACATTCTCCAGTTCCCCAAACGCTACCCGGACGCGCAGGTGTTCAAGATCGAGATGAACTATCGCAGCGTACCGGAGATCCTGGAAGTGGCGAATGCGGCCATCGCAGCGAACGTCGATCAGTTCCATAAGAACCTTCAGCCGACGCGCGAGTCGTTAGGCGTGAAGCCGGCGTTGATCGCGCTAAACGACGGCACCGAACAGGCGCAGTTCATCGCACAACGAATTCTCGAGCTGCGCGATGAAGACGTCGATCTCAACGAGATTGCGGTGCTGTATCGAGCGCATTACCACGCGCTCGAGTTGCAGCTGGAGCTGTCGCGCCGCGGTATTCCGTATCAAATCACCAGTGGCATTCGGTTTTTCGAGCAGGCACACATCAAAGACGTGATCTCGTTCATCCGGTTCATAGCGAATCCGCGCGACGAGGTCGCCTTCAAGCGGATGGTGAAACTGCTACCCGGCATCGGTAATCGGAGCGCGGAAAATCTCTGGAGCGCGTGGGAGAAATCGCTCGATGCGCAGGGTGAAATCACCTCATGGAGTGATCGCCTGCTGGTGATGAACGTGAGCGCGAAATCGAAGAAGGCCTGGACGCAGCTTGCGCACACGCTCGATGAAATCGCGCCCGGTGGCCAGCCGAATACACCTTCGCAAATGATCACCTCAATCGTCGAAGCAATGTATGATGACTACGCGAAAGTGAACTTCCCGAACTACGAGCTGCGTCGGGAAGATCTCGATCAACTTGCGATTTTCGCGCGGCAATTCAAAGACGTGCACGAGTTTCTCTCGCAACTGGCGCTCATCAGCAACGTGGATGCGGAAGCAGCGCCGGCCCAGCCCGCGGATACAGAGGCGGTCAATCTCTCGACTGTTCACCAAGCCAAAGGACTCGAGTTTCACACCGTCTTCGTGATCTGGCTAAGTGACGGCATGTTCCCGGGCAGTCGTTCGCTCGATACGCGCGAGGCACTCGAAGAAGAGCGGCGTCTGTTCTACGTCGCAATCACCCGCGCCAAAGATGAGCTCTATCTAACGTATCCGCAGCTGCGCTTGAGTGGCGGGTACGGTGATATTTTCCAGCGACCGTCGCGCTTCCTGAAGGAAATTCCGGACAGCCTAATGGAAGAGTGGGACATCAAACGCAGCTGATTTGAGTTCACCTGTCATTCCGAGCGGAGTCGAGGAATCTCTTGCTGTTGAAAGAAGTTCAGGCGGCAATCCTAACAATGAGAGATGTCTCGACTTCGCCCGAGATGACAACGCGGTCTCGGGTAAGACTGGCAACTGAAGAGGAAATGACAAAGCTCAAAGGCCGAGGGAAATTCGAATGATCGAATGACAAAACACCTCTTCGTGCTTTGTCATTCCTTCGTTATCAGGCATTCGGCATTCGTCATTTGCTAGGGGATGCAGCTGTCGCCGGAGAAGAAAATCGCAGGCGTGCTTGCGCCGCTGTTTGGGTTGCGCGGCGATAATGACCTCGGAATCGGCGACGTCGCGGTATTGCGCGACTTTATTGATTGGGCGGCGGAGATCGGGTTCAAGCTGGTGCAGCTTTTGCCAATCAACGAGCTGGGAGGTGACAACAGCCCCTACAGCGCGATCAGCGCCATGGCGATCGAACCAACCACATTGCATTTGGCGCCAGGCCACCCAGCGGAGCTGACCGAAAATGATTTCAATGCGACCATTGCCGATGCCGATGTTGCCAAGCTGCGCCAGGCTCCAGTGCGCTATCGTCGCGTCAAGAATCTGAAGCGCAGCCTGCTTGAGCGCGCGTTCGCGAACTTCTCACAGCAGCCAGCGCAAGATCGGCCATCCGAGTTCCGCGAATTCTGCGCGGCGCAATCCGAGTGGCTCGACGGCTACGCATTGTTTCGTGCGTTGATGGAAGTAAACGGCGAAAGCGAAGCCTGGGATCAGTGGCCGCGCGAACACCAACAGGTCGAAGCCGCACGCGCCTGGTTAGATCGGCAATCACCGGAGCAGCGCGAGAAATTTGCCGGTCGCGAAAGTTTCTTCCGTTACGTGCAATGGATTGCGCACGAGCAATGGTCGGAAGTAAAGCGCTATGGGGCAGAACGCGGCGTCGCCCTGATGGGTGACATTCCATTCGGGGTGAGTTACTACAGCGCAGATGTCTTTTGCCGCCGTGATGAATTCGCCCTCGACTGGTGCGGCGGCGCACCGCCGGAAACGCATTTCAAAGACGACGAGTTCACGCAAAAATGGGGACAGAACTGGGGCATTCCACTCTACCACTGGGAGGCGATGCTCACGCGCAATTTCGAATGGTGGCGGCAACGGGTCCGCGGTGTGCGGCATAGCTTTCATATTTTTCGGATCGATCACGTGCTCGGCTTCTATCGGATCTACGCGTTTCCGTGGCGGCCGCAGCAAAATCGGGAGTTTCTGCCGCTGAATTGGGACGCGATGCTGGAGCGAACCGGCGGCCGCGTGCCGCACTTCGTGCCGCGGGACGATTCCACGCCGGGAAATTGCGAGGCGAACCGGCGCGAGGGTGAACAGTATCTTCGCATGGTTTTGCAAGAATCGGCCGACGCTCCGGTGATTGGCGAGGACCTCGGCACGGTGCCGGATTACGTGCGGCCGAGTTTGCGATCGTTAGGCATAGCCGGGTTCAAAATCCCGCAATGGGAAGTTTATGACGGGCGTGTCACACCCGGCTCGGAGTATGAGCGCCTTTCCGTTGCGACTTATGCGACCCACGACCATCCACCCGTGCGGGCGATGTGGGAAGGCGCTCGCGCAAAGAACGAGGCAGGCACGCCACAGCCAGATTCCGATCTAATCAACATCAGCCGGTTCGCCGGGTTAAACGGCAGGATCGACAATCTCGATTACGAAAAAGATTTCTACCCGGCAATTATGAGCGCGCTTTTCAACTGCGAGTCCTGGATCACTATCATCATGATCACTGACCTACTCGCGCGCAAATACCGGTTCAATGTTCCGGGAGTACCTGGCGGCGCGAATTGGACCCGGCGAATGCAGCGCCCGGTTTCACGATTGCGCTCCCATCCGACGGAAAAGCGCCGGATGAAATTGATTCGTCAGTTACTCGAAAAGAGCGGCAGAATTTGATCCACAGATTCCGCAGATTTTCGCAAATTCAAAACGCGACAGAAATCTGTGTAAATCTGCGTAATCTGCGGATAACAAATGCGGATGAAGTCTCCCATTAAAGTCGCCGTCACGGGTGCGGCTGGGCAGATCGGCTACTCGCTCGTGTTCCGGATCGCGTCCGGCGAAATGTTCGGCGCCGATCAGCCGATTAATCTGCACCTGATTGAAATTCCAGCGGTGCTCGGCGCGCTCAACGGCGTAGTCATGGAATTACACGACTGCGCGTTTCCGCTTTTGCAAAGCATTGTACCGACGGCTGACCTGGACGAGGGGTTTCGCGACATTAATTGGGCGCTGCTCGTCGGCAGCATCCCGCGCAAGGCCGGGATGGAGCGCAAGGATTTGTTAGGCATCAATGGCAAGATTTTCGTCGGACAAGGCCAAGCGCTGGAGCGCAATGCCGCGGCCGATATCCGCGTGCTCGTCATCGGAAATCCCTGCAACACGAACTGCCTCATCGCGATGAACAACGCACGCGAGATCCCGCGCGACCGTTGGTTTGCCATGACGCGATTAGATGAAAATCGCGCCCGCGCGCAGCTCGCGCACAAGGCCGGCGTTGAGATCACGCGCGTGACGAACATGACGATCTGGGGCAACCATTCGTCGACCCAATATCCGGACTTTTACAACGCAAAGATCGACAATCATCCGGCGAACGAAATCATCAAGGATGAGAACTGGTTGAAAAACGAGTTCATCGCCACAGTGCAACAGCGTGGCGCCGCGATCATCAAGGCGCGGGGGCTATCGTCTGCCGGTTCAGCGGCAAACGCGATCGTCGACAGCGTGCATTTTCTCACCCGCGACACGCCCGGCGACGACTGGCACAGCGTTGCCGTTTGCTCTGATGGCAGTTATGAAGTCGAGTCCGGCGTGATCTCCTCGTTTCCAGTGCGCGTGCACGCCGAGAAATGGCAAATTGTTGAGGGGCTGCGGCTAAATGAGTTTACTCGCAGTAAAATCGCCAGATCGATTGCCGAGCTGCAGGAAGAGCGGGCGATGGTCGCCGACCTGCTCGGCGACTGAGATTTGATGCGAACGAAATGACGAAGCACCAATCACGAATGACAAAACAATGACGAAGTTCGAAATCCGACAAATATCCTCCTTATCGTCTCCGTCATTCGGATTTCGTCATTCCTTCGTGCTTCGCAATTCGACATTCGTCATTCCAAAATCATGAATATCGGTTTTGTCGGTGTCGGTCGGATGGGCGCGAACATGGCGCGCCATCTGAAAGATCGCCAGTTCCACGTCACGGCGGTTTACGACACCAACCGTGCCGCTGCGACGATGCTGGCATCGGAACTTGGCTGCGCTGCGGCGCAGCATCTATCGGAAGTGACCGCAGAATCAGACGTGATCTTCACGGTTGTGACGGATAACGCGGCCATGCGCCAGATCTTCAGCGCGCCCGGCGACAATCTGCTGGTCAATGCGCGCGGCAAATTGTTCGTCAATTGCGCGACCATTTCGCCGCAGGTGCATGTTGAGGTCGAACAGCTCGCCGCCAAAGCCGGTGCGCAAACCCTCGAGGCGTGCATGGCATCGAGCATCACCCAGGCGCGCGAGGGCAAGCTTTACCTGATGTGCGGCGGCAGCGAAGAAGCGTTTCGGAAGGCCGAGCCAATTTTGAAAGAACTCGCTGCGAGCATGCGTTTCATCGGTAAGGCCGGGGAAGCGGCGAAAGTAAAAGCGCTCGTCAACATGGTCATGAACATCAATACCGCCGCTCTTGCCGAGGGGCTGGGACTCGGTGATGCGGTCGGGCTGGATTTGACAATGTTGCGCGAGGTCTTCTCCCAGACCGGCGCCAACTCGCGCGTGCTCGAGACCGACGGCGAAGACATGCAGAACCGCGAGCACACCTGTTTCTTTTCCGCCGCGCACGCGGCGAAGGACAGCGGCATCGCGCTCGAGCTCGCGCGCAGTGTCGGAGTCGATTTGCCGCTCGCACGGGCGACCAAAGAGCAATACGACCGCATGGTCGCAGAAGGATTGGGCGAGTTGGACAAATCAGGAATCGCCGAGCTGACCTTCAACGATCGATCCGCTTCGCGGCAGAAGGCAGCCGATTAAAAACGATCAGCTGGAGAGTCGCCCAGCTCCTTCTTGTCACACTGAGATGAGATTTAGGCTAGATGGGAAGGAGCTGCCCGGCCGGGGCGGGTTGCGGTGACATTAACATTCCGGCGATCGACTGTGATCTCATCCCAAGCGCAAGCGAGGGACCTCGCAATCACGCGAGCCTCACAGGCTGTATCTTTATGATCTACGAGCGCGCGTGGGATCCTTCACCTTCGTTCGGGATGACCGGATGTTAAGATCGACAGAAACATTCCGCCGGTTAGCTCTAATAATCTCCTGCGCGACCTCACTCGGTTAGATGCGAGCAAGAATTCACTAGCGTACTCCGGCTGAGCGGCGTTTCGCGCGAGTCGTTGCGGATTTTTGGCCGCCACTGCGCACGCCAACCTTGGCTCCGCCGACTTCAATGTTTTCACCGGGCCGGGCCGGGGGCGATTGTGGCCGGAGCGAACGGCGTCGGTGGATCGTCTTTTTCCCTGCCATACTAGTAATTCGCGTGGCCGGCGTGTGTTGAGCGCAGCTGGATCATGCCGCCGAAACTGCGGGCTCTACAGCACTGCGGACGCGCACACTCGCCCGATAACGCCAGACCGCGAACCCAACAAACAAAAGATCGACAACAATGAACGTGGCGACATACGTCTCACCACCAATGCCAAAGCCATAGCTGTGCAGCCCTTTGCCGAGGACGAAATTGACGCCATACCACGCCATTAAGACCGCGAGAAAACAGACGACACTCGCCACAACCAACCCGAACTCAGTCCACCAGCCGGCCAGCCGGCCATGTAGGGTGAGAATATAACAGAGTAGCGCGATCAAAGCCCAAGTCTCCTTCGGATCCCATCCCCAAAACCGACCCCACGAGTAGTTCGCCCACACACCACCTAAAATTGTCCCGGCGGCGAGCAGTAAAACCCCGAGCTGCAACACCCGATACAACCAAAAATGCATCGGCGCGTCAGCGCGCGCCCGGCTCGGATTACGGGCGTAACGCCAGAGCAAAATATGGCCGAACCCCATCGCGAGCGCGAACGCAGCGTAGCTCAACGTGATCGTCAGCACATGGACGGTGAGCCAAAAATTATCGCGCAACACCGGGACAAGCGGATCGATGCTCGAGGGCATCGCGATCGGCATCTGGTGCACAAGCAACAATGCAATTAGCGTCACCGGCAGCGCGGCGAGCAGGTAAACCGCAGTCCGATAACGCGCGAAGAAGATCGTGCCAAACAGCGAGACGGCGAACGACACCCAAATGATGGACTCGTACATGTTCGTGACCGGCGGGCGACCGGCGATCAGGCAGCGCATGGCGATGCCGCTGGCATGAAAGAGCAAAGCCAAAATCGCAAGGCCGATGCCGATCTTGCGAAAGCCGCCCCGCGTTTTGCGGAGGTGCGCGGTCAGCAAAACGAGAAATCCGAGGCCGTAGAGCCAAATCGCGCGATAGAATGCCTCAAAATGATTGTAGAAATATTCGAGCCGCAATCGTCCATCTTGCGGGTAAATGGACGGGCTGAGTGCGCGCAATTCCTGACGCAATTGGTTGGCGGCGCGGGTGAAGTTAAACGCGTCGCCTTGCACATAAGCGGTTGCCAGTGCGCGTAGCTGGGTTTGCGCCGGCGCGAACTGTGTTTCGCTATAGTAATCAGAATACGCCGGCGGCACGATCCACGGATCGGTGTCGTTCTTCGCCGCCGGCACGATTACGAACGCGCTGCCATCGAGCACGTGTGCGAAAAGGCCGAGGCGGTCACTCACGTTCAGCACTTCCTGCTGCAGCCGGTCCAACGGTTTCTCGGCGCGGCGCAACTCGTGCGCTTCATTTGCAAGCCGGTTCAGCTCGGGCAGCGCTGTCAACTGCGCAAACGAATAACGCCGCTGTGTCTTCTCCAGCCCAAGCACGTCCTTAAGCTTGCCAAACGAGACGAGCACCATCGGCTCAGTGCGCCAATCGTGCGTTTCCAGCAGCGCCGATAAAATGAAATCGTTCGGCTGCCATTTGCGGCCGGCGTTGTCGGTATATGTCGATCTTCCGGTGACTCGAATCAGCGCTTCTTTCGCAAAGGTGTCGATTGGTTTGCGCCGGCCGTTGTCCTGGATGGCCACTAGCCCGAACGATTTGAAATCGAGCGTGGTAGTGTCACTCACCGGCTGCTGTGCAAAGGTCGTAGCAGCAAAGAGACTGGCTAGGAAAGCAATCGGAAAGGCGACGCGCAAGTTCACGTGAGTCGTACTCTAACGAAACGTGCTCCCGGGACAAAGCAATCCTCGCGGTGCGCAAGGACCTTTGCCGCGCCACGAACAATGGAACAGGTCGTGCTCCCCGGAGCCGCTGTGGAGTTGATTCCGAGGAAATTGCCGGACAGACGCGTGATCACGTCGCTCGAGGCCGAGCCGAGTTCGACCGAATCCGTCGGCGCAGAGGACGAATCCCCGTTTACGCTTAAAGGCTCGCAGGCGTTCTCCGGCAACGGCCGCGCGATTTTCACAGGAATAACCCTGGGCGCACTGCTTATCTCAGCAGCCGGTCTCAGCTATGTGAAACATGAACGAAAGAAGCGCCGCGACATGGAGGTATCGAGGTCGTTTACTGCCGCGACAGATAAAGCAATCACGACGAGTCCCGGTCACACCGCTCCCGCCGCCCTAGTCGTGAACATCAGCGACTCGATTCACGTAAGCGCGATTGCGTTAGGTCACCCGCGCCTTGCCGTGATCAACGGCCGCGCCGTGGCGGAAGGCGATTGGATCACCGTGCACACGCCGACACGCGCCGTGACCGTAACCCTGCGCGTGCTCAAAATTGCTGATGGGGGCATCGATCTGACTGATGGAACGCAGATCATTCGGGCCCACTTGAATATTGCGGCACCCACGCGGGGCGAGCAGAAATAGCGCTTCGCAAGGTCGCTTGCCTTCTTCTCGTCCAAGACGAGCAGTACCGGCGCACATGTCGATTGTAGGTGCGCCAGTCGTTCTTGTTGCGCGCAACGTGTGGCTGGCAGTGCAATGACGAAGCAGCCGAAAGAGTCCAGGAACCACTTTTCGCTGGTTGGCCGGTGGGCGGCCGAACTGCTCCTCGTATTTATCGGTGTTTACGGTGCTTTCTGGCTCAACAATTACCAGCAGCATCGACAGGACGCAGAACGGCGCGACCGAATCCTGGCGTCGATCGAGCAAACGCTTCGCAAAGGAATCGAGAGCGGAAAAATCAACCGCGCAAAGGAAGAACGACAAGCCGCGGAATTTCAGCGCGCCCTCGACGCTGGTAAGATGCCACCGCTGCAGCCGTTTGTTTTCATCACCGACTACAGCCCGGGCGACTTCGCCACCATGCTTCAATCGGGTGGCATCCAGCTGCTCAACTTGCAGACGCTCACGGCGCTGCGCAATGACGAATCGATTATCCGCTGGGGACTGGCCCGCATGGCACGTTATCAAAAATTAAGCGACGAACTCATTGTGCCGAATCTCGACCAGGACATTTCCTTCTTTTACGATCCGGTCACAACGAAATTGCGAAGACGGTTCGAGATATATCCGGAAGCTCTACAAGCAACTGTGAAATTCGCGAACGATCTTGAACGAACCCACGCGGAGCTGCTCAAGCAAATTCAAGCCGAACGGCAACGAAATCGTTAACATGAGCCTAACAATCCGAGTCTTCGCGCTCCTTTCATCCATCCTCGCCGCTGGTAATGTGATCGCGGCGGACTATCCCACGCCAACAGAAGGCGATTACAGCATCCGCGATTTCAAATTTGTGTCCGGAGAAATCTTACCCGAACTGCGGATTCATTATCGGACGCTCGGGAAGATCAACAAGGACGCGAGCGGCAGAGTGACAAATGCGGTGTTGATCCTGCACGGTACCACCGGCAGCGGCGCGCAGTTCATCCGACCGGAGTTTGCGGGTGAACTTTTTGGGAAAGATCAACCGCTCGATGCGAGCAAGTTTTTCATCGTGCTCCCGGATGGGATCGGTCACGGCAAATCGAGCAAACCGAGCGACGGGAGCCGCGCGCAATTTCCGCGCTACGGCTACGAAGACATGATCGCGGCGCAATATCGACTACTGACCGATGGTCTCGCGGTGAATCACGCGCGATTGATCATGGGGACATCCATGGGCGGGATGCAGACCTGGCTGTGGGGCGAATCGCATCCGGAGTTCATGGATGCGCTGATGCCGCTGGCGAGCTTGCCCACGCAGATCTCCGGTCGTAATCGCGCCTGGCGGCGGATCATTATCGACGGGATCCGAAACGATCCAGCATGGAATAAGGGCGAGTACAAGACGCAACCGCCCAGTCTGCGCACCGCCGCCGAAATGCTCTGGTTGATGAGCAGCAATCCCGTGCTGCGACAAAAAGAAGCGCCTACGCTCGCGAAAACAGATGAAGCGCTGGATAAATTCGTCGCTCAAATCGTCCAAGTGGATGACGCGAACGACGTGCTTTACGCACTCGAAGCATCGCGCGATTACGATCCTGGGCCAAACTTGGAAAAAATTCGCGCGCCGCTTTTGGCGATCAATTCCGCCGATGACTTGATCAATCCGCCTGAGCTCGGCATTTTGGAGCGCGAGATCAAACGCGTCCCGCGCGGCCGCGCGCTCGTCATTCCTTTGAGCGAGAAAACGCGCGGCCACGGCAGTCACACGATCGCGGCGCTTTGGAAGGATGAACTGCTGAAGTTGCTGAATCAATCGGAAGCGAAGCAGAAATAAAAGTAGCGAACGCTCATCCCAGAGTTTATCGCGAATGGTTCAGATTGTGCTGGCGTAGATTGGCCATATCGATACTGTCCGCACACAACAGCACAGCGCGCAGTTGGCGTTGCTAATCGAAATCGCCCGTCTATGACTGAACCCGGCCAAGCCATCACTCAGGAAGAGCTTGCGCAGTTGCAGCGCAAATTCAGCGAGATCAAACATTCCATTAACAACGCGCTCGCGGTAATGATGGCGCTTTCCGAAATGTCGCAGCGCCGACCCGATTACGCGGAAAAACTCGCCAGTACGGTTCTGAGCAAGGCGCCACAAATTGTCTCCAGCCTGCAGGAATTCACGCAGACCCTGAATGAAAAAGCCGGCGTGAAACCCGTCGCGACAGGCGAAGGCAAGTAGTAAACTCCCGCCCTGCTCCGCATGGTAGCGGTGTCGAGCAAAACTATTCTCATCGTCGAAGACGAAAAGGATGTCGTCGATCTTCTTACGCTGAATCTGCGCAAGGCCGGCGGGTTCATCATCACAACCGCCGACGACGGCGCAATCGGCCTAACGAAAGCTCGGGAAGAGAATCCGGCCCTGATTGTTCTCGATTTGATGTTGCCAAAAATGCCTGGGCTGGAGGTCTGCAAAATCCTCAAGACTGATCCAGCTACGCGCCACATCCCAATCCTGATGCTGACCGCGCGCGCTGAGGAGATCGATCGCATTGTTGGGCTGGAGTTCGGTGCGGATGATTACGTTGTAAAGCCATTCAGCCCGCGCGAAGTGGTTTTGCGCATTAAAGCGATTTTGCGGCGCGGTACCGCGGAACCAGAGGAAGACCGACTCAGCGCCGGGCCGATCACAATCGATCCGGCGCGTCACCGGGTATCGGTCGATGGCAAGCCCGTCGCGCTGACCAGCCTCGAGTACAGACTCTTGCGCACGCTCATCCAACGGCGTGGACGGGTGCAGGAGCGCGATCGTTTGCTCAATGACGTGTGGGGCTACGAAAGCGTCATCGACACGCGCACGGTTGACACGCATGTCCGCCGGCTGCGCGAGAAACTCGGCAAAGCCGGCGATGTGATCGAGACGGTGCGCGGGTTCGGCTATCGTCTCCGCGAACAGTAACCATGGTTTGGGTTCTGCTCGCCGCGATCTTTGCATCGGCGATTGTTGTCGTATATGTCGTCTGGCGAAAGTGGATCGCGCCGTGGCAGGAGATCGAAAAGCTGGTGCGCCAGGTCGGACGCGGCGAGCAGCCGCGCACCTTTCTCGTTGAGGGCGGCAGGGAAGCGGAACGAGTCGGTGTCGCGCTGGAAGATATCCTCACACGTCAGCGCACATTAGATCGACAGTTGGCCGAACACGCGTCTGGCCAAAAGGCAATTTTCTCCGCCATGCAGGACGGCCTGCTGGTCCTCGATGGGGAAGGCCATATCGCGCTTATGAACGATACGTTCGCCCACTGGTTTGGTGTTCCTGAGAACTCGTTAGGCGAGCCGTTGCTCGAGCAGGTGCGCGACCCTGCGGTCGAACGGCTCGTTGACGCGACGTTGCAGAAACGTGAAGCCGTTCAGCGCGAGATCACTCTCGCCGACCGATATCTGCAAGTGAATGCCATGCCGCTCGGCACCGATAACGGCGAAGTAAACGGCGCGGTCGTTTTATTTCACGATATTACCGAGCTGAAGCGGGTCGATCAGATGCGTCGCGATTTCGTCGCGAATGTGTCGCATGAGCTGCGCACGCCATTGTCGATCTTGCGCGGTTACATCGAGACATTGCTGGACTCTGGACAAACTTCGCGCGACGAGCTTCGACGAATCTTGGGGGTGATGGAACGCCACTCGAAACGACTGGGCGTGCTGCTCGATGATCTCCTTAGCCTCGCAAAATTAGAATCCGCAACACCCAATTTGCAGCTCTCGACCGTGC
>DASQXY010000261.1:0-18852 GCA_035639455.1 Chthoniobacterales bacterium
CCTGCGTTTTATCTGCAGGATTGTCAGACGTGCTCGGCCGATCCGCGCGTTTTCCACAGCACGAGTGAAGAGCGCGATCCGGTGAATTGTGGGTTTCTCCTGTTTCTAAAAAAGCTCGACTGGTCAGTGGCGATCGAGCGCTTCATGGAACTGGACGGCGAGCCGAACTTTTTCACAAACCAGACGCTGGCGCATCTCGTGTTGCACGCGAACGGCGCCCGCCCATTCGATCCATCAAAGTACGTCGTTCAGCTCGATGACCAATTCGTTTACGAAGATCGGCATGCTGGCCCGACATTGGCTCTGCGGCATTATGTGAACCCTGTGCGACATAAATTCTGGGCGCATTTGATCTAACGGCGCAGCGCAGCCAATGCAAAGACCTCTGCGCATCTTAATCGTTGTCGATCTCGTCTGGGACGCGCGACTCGGCGCGGTCCGCGTTTTCATGGCTCTGGCCGATGCTTGGCGCGCCGCCGGGCATCAGGTCACGAAACATTGTCTCTCCGACGCGTTTCCGCGACAAACGCGCTCGCGCGTGATCGCCGCATTGCGGCACGTGATCTTTCCTCGCAAGGCCGCCGCGTTTGTGCGCCGACACGCCGCGGAGTTTGACGTTATCGACAGTTTGCTCGGGACGCTGCCGCTCTCAAAACAACGATTGCGCTTTGATGGTCTGCTCGTCGCCCGGTCCGTCGGGCTCTACCGGCTTTACCGGAAGTTCGAGCGCTGGGCCGTGGAGCGCTGGCCCGACCAACCCCGCGGCAAATTGTTAGGTCGCGTGTTCTACAGATTCGTGAAGCACCGGCTGTTTCGCGCTTCGGAGGAGGCCGTGCGCCATTGTGATTTGCTCAATCTGCCTAACGAAACCGAGGTTGATGCGCTCCGGCCCGGTGTCGGCTCAAACAAACCGGCAATTGTTTTGCCCTACGGCCTTACTGCCCACCAGCGGCGCGCGTTGCGGGAAGCGGCCGCGCCAGCGAAAGAGCGCCGCGCGCTCCGAAAGATCGCTTTTGTAGGCATGTGGAGTCCACGCAAAGGCGCAAAAGACTTTGGCCAGATCATTCAGCGCGTTCGCCAATCGGTTCCCGACGCGCGATTTATCTTTCTCGGAACGCTGGTGCAAGATCGACAGCTACTGAGTGATCTCGATCTGCCGAAAAATCCTTCTGTCGAACTCGTCGCCGAATATCAGCGTGAGGAGCTGCCGAAACTGCTCGCCGAGGTCGCAGTTGGAGCGTTCCCCAGTTACGCGGAGGGATTCGGGCTCGCCGTATTGGAGCAACTTGCCGCTGGAATTCCCACTGTAGCGTACGATGCAGCTGGTCCGCGTGCGATTCTGCGCGCTCGGATTCCCGAGTTAGTGGTGGCCGTCGGTGATATCGATGCTTTCGCGGCGGCACTGATTCGGATTCTCACCTGCGACATCACGGAATACGAACGCCTTCGCGACCGGAGCCTCGCCGTGGCCGAACGGTTCGATTGGGACGAGATCGCCGCGCGCACCATCGCGGCGTATCGAGCGCGACTTGTCGGATAGCGCGCGCGCCGGTCTGATGAACACGAGCGTCGTACAAATCGTTCCGCAGTTGCCCGGCAGCTACGATGGTGTCGGCGATTACGCGCTCATTCTCGCACGCGCGCTGCGCCGCGATTACCAGCTCCACACCGTGTTCATCGTGGCGAAACAGACCGATGTCACTGAAAAGGAGAATTTCGCGATCCTTTCTGGACTGAATTTGTTCCGCGAGTTCGCTCTCCAAGATCGACATCTCATTTTGCACTATGCCAACTACGGCTATCAAACCCGCGGCGTGCCTTTTCAGCTTCGCAATTGTTTACGGCTGCTCCGTCGCCGCAACCCGCGTGGCCGCTGGATTACAACCTTTCATGAGCTTTATGCATTTGGCCCGCCGTGGCGCAGCGCGTTTTGGCTATACCCGGTTCAGGCCAAAATTGCGCAGGATATGATCGATTTGTCCGACAGCTGCTTTGTAAGCAGCGATGTGATCGAGCAACAGATCAATGCCCATGATCGGCGGAAACCGGTTCGGCTTTTGCCCGTAATGTCGAACTTCGGCGAACCCGAGTTGGATCGTAGCGCCGTTCGCTCGCTCAAGCGCTGGGCGATCTGTGGCGGCACAGCGCTGATCGTGCGGTCATTGCGCTCTTTTCGTCACGTCCAGGAAGCAATCCCGCTGCAGTATCGGCCGAATGAGCTCGAGGTGATCGGCGGTCGTGAAAGTAGCGAGGTGCGTCGTGCGATCGCCACGGTCGCGAAATCACTGCCAGACTTGATGTGCCACTACCATCCCGAAGTGGAGCCGGGTCGCGCCTCGGAGTTGTTAGCCAGCTGCTCATTTGCCTGGATCGAGTACTTCGGAACGGGAAAGGTGTGGCCCGGGATGATTTACAAGTCCGGCTCGTTCACGGCGTGCTGCGCGCACGGCGTGTTGCCAATCTTGTCGCACGCGGAACCGCCGCCGCCGGTGAACAGCGACAGTTTTCCGGACTGGTACTTTGTCGCGGAGCAGAAGAGTCGTTTTCCTGAGCCGGAGCAACTGGCTAGCGCTTGCGAGAAAGTTCATGGTTGGTATCACCGGAACGCGTCCGCGCAGCGCACCGCGCGAGCATACGTGGAGGCGCTGGCATGACGCGCTTTGACGACCTGACCCTCGCAACCACGGTGCACAACAACGCCGAAATGTGCGTCGCGATGCTGCGCTCATTCGAGGCGAATGTCGGATGCGCTGCGGAAATCATCGTGCTGGATGATGGCTCCGGTTCCCCACTCAGTATCCCATCGCGTACCTCGCCGATCCGTGCCATCCGCGCCGAATCCGCTCTGGGTTTCTGCAAAGCAGCTCACCGCGCCCTGTGCGAGGTGCGCACCGAGCACGCACTTCTCGTGGATACCGATGTCCTGTTCGAGCCGGGCGATTTCTCTGGCGGCTTTGCCGAATTCAAACAGAACAACTGGGCGTGGGTCAATTTTCGGCAAGTCGGTTTCGAAGGCCGTCCGCAGGGTTCATTCGAAACCAAGCTCATGCCGCCGTGGATTTTTGCGGCGGGCAATCAACTCTTGAGCTGGTGGCAAAAATGCCAGCGAGAGCCGAAGCCAGGGTTAGGTGAACGTATCGCGGCAGTTGAAGTCGCGCATTCCAGTTGTGCATTGGTGAACATGGATGCATTCCGCGCGATCGGTGGGTTCGACCCGTGGTACTGGCAATGCCAGTCGGACACCGACCTTAGTCTGCGTCTCCGCGCGCGCGGCTATCGCGTGGGCGTCGACCTGGGGTATACCGTCCGCCACCACGGCGCCGGCGGGAAAAGTGGTGATATCTCACGCGTGCTCGATCTTTACCGTGCGCGCCTGCATCTTTACGAGACCACTTATCCCGCCAGCCGGTTTTACTTGCGGCCGATGCTATTTGTCAGGCATTTCGCCGAGTTGGTTTGGTTCGCCTTAATCGCACCAATTAGGAAGGACGCACGGTTAAGAACGCGCGTGATATTGCTGAAAGGAGTTTGGCACGGTTACAATTGAATCCCACCGACCTGAGACGGTCTCGGCTCTGGAGAAGCGGCTTGATCGATTAGTCGCAAAATACGAGCGCGAGAACCCGCGCGACGCAGACACCGTAGCGCCGAAATGGGTTCTGCCGCCGCTAAGCTGCCAATTTCTTGAAGATACCGCGGCGATTTTGCCAGCCGGCAGCCGGGGTTTCGAATTCGGTTCCGGCTGCTCAACTCATGCACTCCGACGCGCGCTTGCCGCAGTCTCAACCATTGAGCACTCGGCGGAGTGGCTGGAACGAACTGAGAACTTCGACAACAGCGCAGCCCAACTCGCCTGCTTAAACCCGGCAAGTCTGACGAAACCATCAAGGAAAAAACGAGCTAGCGATGAGACCGCCGTTGTCGCGTTGAGCCGTTGTTGGTATCGGCTACGGCCAATCGAATCCTTTGATCTCGAGAACCAGGTCGCCGTTCTTGCATACCTGCAGCAGTCGCGGCTTGTCTTAATCGACAGCCCTCCCAATCCTGCTAAGCGCGAGCACGCTCTGTTCCTGGCGCTCCGGTATACGCCGGCTGGCGCTGTCATTATTCTGGACGATCTGGAAATCCGCGCGACAAAGCGCTTCGCTCAGCGCTTCGCACAACAAAATCGCAATCTATTTCGCTTTTGGATTTTGGACATCGATCATCGGCTCGGCGTGTTCATGAAACTGCGGCCTGGGCGAATACATTCGCGCCCCAGCTTGATCGAGTTCGTTGGCGCCTGGCTGCGTGCCTGACGAGAACGCAACGGCGTTGAAGATTCTGATTTCCTCGCATCATTTTCGGCCGAGTATCGGCGGGATTGAAACCGTATCGGAGCTCTTAGCGCACGAATTCGTCAGACTCGGCCATGACGTGCGGCTCGTGACGCAAACGCCGGGCGAAACCAAATCTTCGGCCAAAGTCGTCCGGTGCCCCGGCCCAGCCGAACTGCTGCGTCATGTGGCGTGGTGCGACGTATTCTGGCAAAATAACATTTCACTGCGCGCACTCTGGCCTGCGGCACTGGTTCGACGCCCAATATTTATCACGTATCAGACTTGGGTCGGGAATCCACTGGGAGACATCGATTCGACTGCACGTTTTAAACTGTTCTTCGCGCGGTTCGGCCGCTCCGTCGCGATCAGCCACGCGATCGCGCAGCAGTTGCCATTCGAATCGGTCGTCATCAGCAATCCGTACGATGACGAAGTGTTCTGGAATTTTAATTGGCCGGAGCGGGATCGCGACCTGGTGTGTGTCGGGCGGCTCGTTTCGGACAAGGGTGTCGACCTGTTCGTTGACGCGTTGTCGATTTTGCGTGAGTCCGGAATTGAGACACAGGTCACAATCATCGGCGATGGACCCGAGCGTCCGGCACTTGAAGCTCGGGTTCGCGATTTGAAGTTACAAGCTCACGTGGAATTTGTGGGGAGCCAGAGACCAAGCGAATTGGCCACGGCCTTGAACAGGCATCGCATTCTCGTTGTGCCGTCGCGCTGGCCGGAGCCGTTCGGGATTGTTGCGCTGGAAGGTATTGCTTGCGGCTGCGCGGTCGTGGGTTCCGCTCAGGGCGGGTTACCCGAAGCAATCGGCCCGTGCGGCGTGACGTTCCCGAACAACGACACACGCGCTCTCGCCGAAGGACTCGCCGAATTGATTACAAACCGAGAGCGACAACGCGCACTCTTGGCCCACGCCGATTCTCACCTCGACCGTTTCACAAAGCGGACCGTCGCGAACGCGTACTTGGAATTATTTGAGAGCGCACGATGATTGTCCTATCGCATCCCACCGGCAACGCGAACGTGCGCGCCGTTCTCGATGCTCTTGACCGCGCCGGCTTGCTGGCTCGGTTCGTTACGACGCTCGGGTGGTCAAAAAAATCATACCCGGTTCTGGCTGACCATATCCACGGCAAACTCCGGCGTAACTACGCGGTGTCAGCCGATAAAATCGACATCCATCCGGCACGCGAAGCGATTCGTCTGCTCGCCGGGTCGCTCGGCCTGTTGCATTTGACTGCTGGTGAGTCCGCGTGGGCGAGTATCGATCAGGTTGCTCAAAGTCTCGATCGCGAAGCGGCGCGCCGGCTGCGCCGCGGTGATTATGGTGCAAATGTTCGCGCGGCCTACGCCTACGAAGATTGCGCCGAGCAACAGTTCACTGCTGCGCGCGATCTTGGTTTGCGCCGAGTCTATGATCTGCCGATCGCGTATTGGGAAACGTCGCAACGGCTGCTGCGGGAAGAAGCGCAACGCTACCCGAAATGGGAGTCGACTCTGGGCGGCACGCGCGATTCGGAAGCGAAGTTGGCGCGCAAAACTCGCGAACTCGCCCTCGCTGAACTGATCATCTGTCCGAGCAAGTTCGTCGTGGAATCGCTGCCGCCGCGAGAGCGAGCAACGAAGGAAATAATCCTGGCGCCATTTGGCTCGCCGACTGTCAACCTTCGAGATAGCAACGTACGGAGTCGTGCCGACAACCGGCCACTGCGCGTTTTATTCGCCGGCACGCTGACGCAGCGCAAAGGCCTGGCTGACCTTTTCGCTGGGATGAAGCTGATCGATTCATCGCAAGTCGAGCTGGTGTTGATGGGCTCGCTGCTTCGGCCGCTCGTCTGGTATCGCAAGCAGTTTCCGCACTTTGTATATCAGGCGCCGCGCGCTCACAGCGACGTCCTGCGTCTTATGCAAACGTGCGACGTGCTCGTGTTACCGTCGATTGTCGAGGGTCGGGCGCTCGTGCAACAGGAGGCGATGGCTTCGGGGCTCCCGGTCGTGGCCACGCGGAATGCAGGTGCCGATGATGTGATTGTGGAGGGCGAAACGGGTTTCCTCGTCCCGATTCGCTCACCGGAAGCGATTGCCGAAAAGCTGACCTGGTTTCTTGCAAATCGATCGCGCATTACGCAAATGAGTGTCGCCGCGCAGCGCCGCGCAGCTCAGCTAACCTGGCGGGGCTACGGCGAAATCGTTGTGCGCGCCATTTCTGGTTTGCTCAAAATCGGTAAATCCATGCCGGCACCCGTGTGAAGCGGTTCCTGAAACACCGTATCAACCAGTTTCTTCCGGACGCGGTGCGACGGGCGTTGAAGCGTCGTTTTGAAGCGCAATTTCATGGGCCCATCGAACACGAATTCCTTCTCAAGCAATCCGACGGTGTGCTTCGTTGCACGATCGACGAGCGCTTTTCGTTTCGCGCTCCGCTTTCTTGCGAAGAGCAATTGATCCGTTTTACCACCGGCGACGGACGCGCGGAATTTGACGCCATCGCCTGCGCCGCGCTGCAAGGCGGCGTGCTCTTCGAAATCGGCGCGCACTCGGGTGTGATCTCCGCGTTGTTCTGCGCCGCTCGTCCGCAAAACCGGGCAATCGCGTTCGAGCCGTCGCCGATTCTCGCCCGCGGCTTGCGCGAAATACGCGATTTGAATCAGTCCGGTGATCGAATGCGCATCGAAGAGCTTGCCATCGGCGACAGAGGAGGAACCCTCGAGATGCTGATCGATCCCGTGGGCGGATTCGTGCAGGCGCGGCGATTCGAGCAAACGATGTGGGGTCAACCGCAATGCATTGAAGTCCCACTCGAGCGAATCGCCGATGCCGCTGCGCGGTTGGATGTGGTTCCGAATTTCATCAAGCTCGACGTCGAAGGCTTCGAGTACGAAGCGATCAAGGGCTCGCTCGAATTTCTCGCGCGACATAAGCCGCTGATTTTCCTCGAGCTGCACCTGAACTATCTCGAGGAGCGAAAGCTATCGGCGCGCGCTGTCGTGGAGATGTTGCAAAGCTGCCGCTACGGTTTCCACGCTTACAGCGGCGCTCGCCTGCGCGGCCCGCAGGTGTATGATTCGCCGCTGGCTGCCATTCATTTTGTCGCGCGCTGAGTTTCACCCCCGATGGCATGCGGCTTGCGGCCGGATTTGCACAGCCGCCGCGGGAAGCTCATGGTCGTGCAGCGTCGCTGTAAGTCGCGAATGAAGAAAAATAATCCGCAGGAAAGGGCCAAGCACCGTGTGCGCCAATTAGTCTGGCTTTTCTTTTGGCTGCTTTTGCTTGAAGGCGTCCTGCGGAAATGGGTCGTGCCGCAGTTGTCCGACCCGCTTCTCGTCGTGCGCGATCCGATTGTCCTGCTCATTTATTACTTCGCGGTCCGAGCGCGTGTCTTTCCGCGGAACATCTGGGTTTTTCTGCTCGGCTTGATCGGCTTTTTCGTGGTTGCGAGCAGTCTAATCCAGTTATGGCCGTATCTGCCGCCGACAAAGACGCTCCTAGTCGTAGCCTACGGTTTCCGTTCCAACTTCTTGCACCTGCCACTCATCTGGGTGATCGCGCGCGTGTTTGGTCCTGACGACCTGAAGAAGCTTGGCTGGTGGACGCTGGTGTTTCTGCTGCCGCTCACGGCCTTGATGGTTGCGCAATTCAGCGCGCCGCCCGATGCGTTCGTGAACCGGACCGCCGGCGGCGGAAGCGAGATCATGATGTCGGCCCTCGGCCGCGTGCGTACCTCAGGAACATTTACGTTCGTCATCGGTGTCGTTGCTTACTACGCGATGGCGGCAGCATTTCTGATATGGGCCGCGCTGCGCCGCGATATTTACAAAACGCGGCTTTTGATTGCTGCCGGTATCGCTTTGGTCATCGGTGTCTCAGTCTCCGGCAGCCGCTCAGTGGTTGGCGTATGTGCTCTGGTGATCGCTTCGCTGTTGGTCGTGCTGTTAATCCGTCGTGACCTGCTGAACCGCTTCGGTCAGGCGCTGATCGTCACGCTGATTCTTGGAGTTGTGATTACCCGTACGCCGCTGGTGCGTGAAGGGATGAAAGTGCTCTCCGTCCGTTTCAGCGAAGCGAATGAGGAGCAGTCGATCACCCGCAGCCTGATCGAACGACCGATCGCGGTTTTCGAGGAAGGATTCTCGGTCTTGAGCAAAGCGCCACTGTTTGGCTACGGAGTCGGCGTCGGCACGAACGTGGGTGCAAAATTTTTGATCGGCCGCACTGTTTTTCTGCTGAGTGAAGGCGAGTGGTCGCGCATTCTTCTCGAGAGCGGGCCGTTCTTGGGCATCGCATACCTGGCGTGGCGAACGGCGTTGGTCGGGCGGATCGGCTGGCTCGCACTTAGATCAGTACGCCGCGGGAACCTTCTGCCGCTGCTGCTCTTTAGCGCGAGCTTTCTTCCTCTGCTCAGTGGCCAATTTGGTCAACCGACGATCCTCGGTTTTGCAGTTTTTGTCAGTGGACTGACGCTGGCCGCCCGCAATCTCGAAACCGAAGCGCCAGTTTCAACGCGTGCAAAGCTGCAGCCGCACACTGCGCCGCCCCAACCAATCATTCGTGGTCGTTCCGTTTACGCGGAACGCATGCACGCGCAGACAAGCCGCCAAATCGAGAAGAATGGTTCTTCTGATAGGTAACTACGTGCCCGATCGGTGGCCGAGCATGTTACATTTTGCGCGGATGATGCTCGACGGCTTGCGCGCGAGTGGCGTCAACGCGGTGATGATCCGGCCGCCTGCGGTCTTTGGTCGCGTGCGTGTTTTCGGCTCAACGGCTGCGAAATGGCTGGGCTACATCGACAAGTTTATTCTTTTTCGGTGGACTTTGTCGCGCAGACTCGCGGCGCAACCAGCCATCGTCCACATTTGCGATCACTCCAACGCCATTTACGCGCGGGCTGTGCGCCGCTTTCCGCTGCTCATCACCTGCCACGATTTGTTTTCCGTGCGCGCGTCGTTGGGCGAACAGACCGACTGTCCCCCATCGTTCACCGGGCGGATTCTACAAGGTTGGATTTTGCGGGGCTTGAAATCAGCCGATCTGATCGCGTGCGTATCGAGCTACACAGCGCAGGACGTGAAGCGGCTGGTCGCGAATTGCTGTGATCGGCCGCGCGTCGCGGTCGTGCCGCTCGGCTTGAACCGGCCGTTTCGGCAAATCTCAACAGAGGCTGCGCACGCCCGTTTGACGCACATCAAGTCGCTCGATCTCGGCCGTCCGTTCATTTTGCACGTCGGCTCGAACACACCGCGGAAAAATCGCGCCGGTGTGCTTCGGATTTTTCATCGGCTCCGCGAAAACTGGGACGGCCAACTCGTTCTCGCCGGCGAGTTGCTGAATGCCGAGCTGCTGCGCAGTGCGGACAGCCTGAGGATCAGCGACCAAATCGTGCAAGTCGCCGATGTTAACGGCGAACTGCTCGAAGCGCTTTACACATCGGCAGTCGCGCTTCTCTTCCCGTCGCGCTTCGAAGGATTTGGTTGGCCGCTTATCGAAGCGAATGCGTGCGGTTGTCCGGTGGTGTGCAGCAACTCCGGGCCGCTTCCCGAGGTTGGGGGCGACGCTGCGCTTTTCCGCGATCCCGATGATGAAGCCGGTTTCGCGACGGATCTATTGCGCCTGACGAATCCAGAAGAGCGCACCCGCTGGAGCACGAAAGCGCTGGAGAACGCGAAGCGGTTCTCGGCTGAGCGCATGATCGCCGCCTACCGTGAATTGTATCGAATTGTGGCGCCCGCATGCTGACGAACTCTGGCGATGAGGATTCTCCGCTGTGTGCGTTCGCTCGATCCGGCGACAGGTGGTCCGACCGAATCGATTAGACAATCCTCTGTGACCCTCGCCGCGCGAGGTCACGATGTGGAAGTGATTACTCTGGACGCGCCGGGCTCGTCATCACTCGCGGAATTTCCGGCAACCGTCCGCGCGGTCGGGCCCAGCCGCGGCAGCTATGGTTATGCGCCGTGTTACGTGTCGTGGTTGCAAGATCGACGTCGTGATTACGACGGCGTCATCGTGCATGGCCTTTGGCAATACACCAGCTTCGGCGCCTGGCGCGCGTTGCACCGCACGAGCACGCCTTACTTTGTTTTTCCGCATGGCATGCTCGACCCGTGGTTTAATCGGACTTATCCGCTGAAACATCTCAAGAAAATCCTCTACTGGAGATGGGCGGAGTATCGGGTGTTGCGCGACGCTGCGGCCGTGCTTTTCACTTCGGAGGAGGAGCGCCGCCTCGCACGCCAATCATTTACCCCCTATTGCTGCAATGAAATCGTGTTGGATTACGGGACGGCAGCACCAGATGTCGATCTAACAACGGCGCGTGGGGAGTTTTCGGGCGCGTTTCCTGGACTTCATGGGAAGCGCTTCTTGCTATTCCTTGGCCGGTTGCACGAAAAGAAAGGCTGCGACGTTCTGATCGAAGCCTTCACGAAGCTGGCCGACGCGTCGCTGCGTCTCGTCATCGCCGGGCCGGCAGGAGATCGCAAATACCTCGCGCGCCTGCACCAGCTGGCGCGTGTTCGCGCAGACGCGATCACGTTTGCTGGAATGTTGCGTGGCAAATTGAAATGGGGCGCGCTCGCCGCGGCGGACGCTTTCGTCTTGCCATCGCATCAGGAGAACTTCGGGATCGCGGTCGCCGAGGCATTGGCTTGCGGCACTCCCGTGCTGATTTCGAATCAGGTGAACATCTGGCGCGATGTTATCAATGAGGGCGCCGGATTTGCGGATGACGACAATGTGATTGGCATCACGCGTCTGCTGCAACGTTGGCTCGAGACGCCGAGCACGGAGCGCGACCGGATGCGCGTCGCAGCACGTCACTGTTTCGAACGACGTTTTGAAATCAGTCGCGCGACCGATTCGCTATTGTCGGTTTTGCAAAAATTCGCGCCGTCGAAATGAAGATCAGCATCGTCACCGGCGCGTTCTTTCCGGTGCCGGCGATCATGGGCGGCGCGGTCGAGAAGGTCTGGTTTGCACTAGGAAAGGAATTTGCGCGGCGTGGACACGAAGTGGTGCAGATTTCACGCGCCGATCCGAACTTGCCAATGGCGGAGAGCATCGCAGGCGTGACGCATATTCGTGTGCCGGGATTTGATCAACCGCGCTCCATCGTCTGGCTGAAATTTCTGGATCTCATCTACTCTTTGCGCGTGCGCCGGGTTTTGCCCAAGGCCGACATTCTCGTGACCAATACATTTTGGCTCCCGATCGTCGAACGCCGAGCCAGTCGCGGGCTCATCTACGTACACGTGCAACGGGGACCAAAGGGTCAGATGCGCTGGTACACGCGTGCCGCGCGCCTGCTCGCGGTCTCAAACGCCATTCGCGACACAATCGTGGCGCAGGCACCAAAGCTGCATGACAGAGTCCGGGTGATTCCGAATCCTGTTCCGTTCGAAATTGGCGGGATGAACAAAGCGCCTGACAAGATGATTCTATTTGTAGGGCGGATTCATCCCGAAAAGGGAATCGAACTCCTGCTCGAAGCGTTGCGCATTCTGCCGGCTGAGAATTTCTCCGAATGGCAGGTAAAGATAGTTGGGCCGCATGAAACGCGCTTTGGTGGTGGCGGTGACGAGTTTCTTTGCGAAATGCAACCGCTTGCCGAACAAAGTCCGATTCCAGTGCAATGGTGCGGTCCGATCTTCGGCGACGCCGAGCTGCGCGCGGAATATCGATCAGCGGCAGCGTTCGTTTACCCTTCCGTGGCCGAAACCGGTGACGCTCTGCCAGTCGCGCCGCTGGAGGCGATGGCGAATGGATGCGTGCCGCTCGTTTCGGCCCTGCCGGTCTTCCGAGACTACATCGAGGATGGCATCACCGGATTCGTATTTGATCATCGCGGGCCCTGTGCCGCCGAAAACCTGATGGCGAAACTGACGGTGTTGCTCAGCCTTAATTCCGAAGCGCGGGATAAAATGGCAGATGCAGCGCGCGCGAAAGCTGCTGAATTTGCCGTCGAGCCAGTAACGCAGCGGTACTTGGACGATTTCGCAGCGTTACTCGCCCAAGCTCGCACGGCAAGGTCGGTTGAGAAATGACTGCACCGCTCCAGGTCGTTGATTCCACGCAAGAATCGCAGTTCGCTTCGCCCTGGAGCGCGAGCGAGCGGGTTCTGCGTGTACTTTGGGAACTTTGCTGGTTCGTGTTTTGCCTCTGGACGCCAAAACCGCTTAACCCATGGCGGCTCTTCTGGCTCCGCGTTTTCGACGCACGAATCGAGGGCGCACCGTTCGTTCATCAGCGGGCGCGCATCACCGTTCCGTGGAAAGTGATTTTGCACGATCGCGCCTGTGTCGGCGACCGGACCAGTCTTTATTCACTCGCGGAAATTGAAATCGGCGCGCGCGCCACAGTTGCGCAGGAGGCGTATCTCAGCACGGGTAGCCACGATTTCGAAAAGCCCGGCATGCCGCTGACCGCAGCGAAGATTACAATCGAGGATGACGCGTTTGTCGGCGCGCGCGCTTTCATCTTGCCGGGGGTGACCATTGGTGCGCGCAGCATCATAGGCGCTTGCTCGGTCGTGACGAAGAATATTCCACCGGACGTCATTGCGGCAGGCAATCCATGTCGATTCGTTAGGCCCCGTGGGCCGGCCGGATGAATTTCCCGTGCAAGAAACGACTGCGGCACTGGTGGTGGATCGTTGCCTTTAAGTATCCGCGTTTTCGCTCATTGCTGACGCGGCTACTGATTCCCGCACGCCAGATCGACATTCGACTATTTGGCGCCAGGTTGCGCATTGACACCCGCGAGGAAATCGGCCTCTGGCGCGCCGCCCGAATGGCCGACAACAACATCATATTTCGGGATGAAGTTGCTTCGCTTTTAAACCTCGCGCTACTGCTGCGGCCGGGCGACACCTTTGTCGACGTTGGCGCAAACGTCGGTCTCTACAGCTCGGTCTTATCGCGGCTGCGGAACCTCTCGCCCGATACAAGCTACGTCGCGATCGAGCCGAATCCCAAGACGGCGGAACGGCTGCGTCGTTCGTTAGGCGAAACGGTGCAGGTGTTGAACATTGCACTGTCAGATCGAGCTGGCGAGCTCGGCTTTACTTCTGGTGTGACCTCGGGCGTCTTTCGCGTCAGCCCAAACCAATTCGCGGAAATCAAGGTTCGTTGTGAGCGGCTCGAAGCCCTGTTGCGCTCGCAAACTAACCTGGTTATGAAGATCGATGTGGAAGGTCACGAGTTGCCGGTGCTGCGGGGAGCCGCAGCGTTGTTCAACGAGCAACGTATCAAAGTCATTTACATTGACGGCTACAGTGACGAAATGATCCCTGACTTCCTCCGCGAACGAGGCTTCGCACTTTATCACGGGCGGGCGTTAACCCCGTGCGGAGCAGAAGCGCCGCGCGATTCATTGCTCGCGATCCATCGCAGCCGGTTGCAAATGCGCGCCGCGCCAAATCAGTAGGCCGTGCGCGGCGGGAGAATCAGCTGTGCGAACGTGCGCAGGAGAATTCCGCATTCAAGTGAGAGGTTCCAGTTCTCCAGATATTCGAGGTCGCAGGCGACGCGGTTGGCAATATCGGAATTGTCGCGCGCTTCGCCACGGAAGCCGCGTACCTGCGCGAGGCCGGTGATGCCGGGTTTGACGAACGTGCGGACGTGGTAATTCTCGAGCAGGCGCGAGAACTGGTTGTTGTGCTCGATCAGGTGGGGACGAGGCCCGACGATGCTCATCTCACCGCGGAGCACGTTCCAGAACTGCGGGACCTCGTCGACGCTCAACTTGCGGAACCATTTGCCGAACGGATAAACACGCTCATCGCCGTGGCGCGCCTGCCGAGTGATATCACCATTGTCCACGTGCATGGTGCGGAACTTCCAAATTTTGAATTGTCGATTTTGCATGCCGGCGCGTGTCTGCACATGGAAAAGCGGTCCGGGCGATTGGAAGCGCTGCGCGAGCCAGACCACGCCCGCGCAGATCGGGAAAATGAAGAACATGACCGGAATTGAAATCACGAGATCGATGGCGCGTTTGAAGAAGCGGTTGAGGGGATTTTCCAACGGTTCCTCGCGCAAGGCGATGAAGCGGAAGCCGTCGTCTTCGAAATGTGTGACGGCGTGGCGGAGCCTTTCCTCGAGATCACTGACGATGAGCAGGCGAATTCCCATCCGGTCACAGATCTGGATGACATTCCGGTTTGCGTCGGTGAACAGCGGGAACTCAAGCAAAATGATCTGCGTGATGCCGCGCTGCCGGACGATTTTCTCGAGATCATCCGGCTTACCGAGAACCGCGATCCCTAGCTCGTTATTTGCAGCGTTCTCATCACAAACCAAGCCCACTGTGCGCAGGCCGATCTCGGCTTTGCGGCGCAGCCAGGTGCGGAGTTGGGCCGCGCGTTGAGCTGGGCCGACGAGGAGCGTCTTCTCATCACGCAAGGTGAAGGATGCGCGCGCCAGCCACGACGGCAGGTAATGATGCGAAAACAGCAGCGCTATGTACAGCCAAGGCACAAAGTTGAAGAAGAAGACGCGGGAAATGAACGCGTCCTTGGTGCCGATAAGGTAAAACACGAGCACACCGATCCCGGCGACGGTCTGGCGAAGACTGAGGCGGTGTTGCAGGAGGAGCTCGTTCTGCAAAAAGTAACTTCGTGACCCGCTGCGGGAGAGCGACTCGAACCACATGCCAAGCACGATGCAGGCGCAGTAGATGCTGTATCGCCGCCAGGTAAGGTCCGCGCCCGCGCCGGGCGCATAGAATGTAACCATGATCCAGACGCCGAGCCAGAAAAGTGCGGCCACAATGATGATCTGGCAGAGCAGGAAGAGGCGGTAGAGACCTTCCGTGCGTTGCGTGACCATGGTTACAGTGCGCGCGCCCCGAGCGTACGCAGAGCGCGCGCGGCTTCAACTCGTGCTAAGCTCCTCGTCCGCATGACAGGCCGTCGCCTCCGCTCCGCGATTGTTCGTCACGGCAAATCTGTTTTGCTCGCCGCAGCGACACGAACTCGTGCTGTGGCGCAGCGCTGGATTAGTCAGAGCAGCGATTCGCATACCACAATTTTTTCGCACGCGTGATGGTGGATCAGCCCTCTGAATCTCAGCAGCAGCGCAGGCCTCGAGAGGAAGAGGAAACCGCCTGGCTAGCAAGCACCGTAATCGCATTGCTGCCGGCGCTCGCCTGTTTTCTTGGCGGCGCCACGTCGAAGTGGGCTGAAGGAATTGTTGTCGCGCTACTCGGGTTGTATCTACTCCTGCGACCACCGCGCGTGTCGCTAGGGCTTTTGACCAATGCTGTTTTATTCGCGCTGATTGCGCTGAGTGCGGCCGCGTTTCTTCCTGCAGCGTGGTTTTACATCCCGGCATGGCGCGTCGCGCTGACAAACGAATTGAAAATGGCGTTACCGCCAACGGTTTCGCTGCAGCCATGGATCACCGCGAGCTATCTGATCAGTTTAGTGGCAGGAGTGAGCTGGCTTTATTTGGTCAGTACGCAAGACATCGGCCTTCGGGCGGTGCGCTGGCAGCTTCGCCTGTTCGTGGTCGGCATTGTCGTCCTCGCGGCGTTCAGCGTCGCCTTCTACATGGCGCATGTGTCGCCAGCGTTCTGGAATAATCAGCGTGGCTTCGGTCCGTTTCCGAATCGCAACCAGACCGCCGATCTTTTCGGCATCACCGCCATCGTGCTGCTCGCCTGCGGGCAGGACGATCTGCGCTTCGGAAGAAAGCGTTGGCTTATGTGGATACCCGCCCTCGGGCTGTTGATTGCCGCTTTGATGTTGAATCTCTCGCGCGCTGGACTGGTCATTCTGGTTGGCGGCAGCGCACTCTGGATCGCGATTGTCGCGTTGCGGCAACGCTCGCCCGGTTGGATCGCGCTCGGTGTTTCATTCCTGCTCCTCTTGTTCAGTGCGCTGCTGCTGGGTGGCGGGGAAACGCTGGAGCGATTCCATCTCCGCGGCTTACAAGGCTTCGGCATCTCGTCGGATTTCCGCTGGCTCATTTTCAAAGACACGTTTCGGATGATCGCCGTGTCGCCGTGGTGCGGAGTGGGGCTCGGCAATTTCGAATCGGCGTTCGCGCTTTTCCGCACTCTCTCGTCGGCGGACACGCGCTCATTGCACCCGGAAAGCGACTGGCTTTGGGCATGGGCCGAGCTCGGCTGGCCAGCAGTGATTATCATTCTACTGGGAGCGGCGCTCTTTATTCGGCGCGTGTTTCCGCTCCGCGAAGGCACAAATCAGCGGCTTCGTCTGGCCGCGCTCATCGGCGCCATTTTGTTTGGCTTACACGGAATCATTGATGTGTCCGCTCATCGGGTCGGCACCGCGTTTTCGGGTCTTTTTTTGTTCGGGCTGACGCTCCACCGGCCGCTTGCTTTGGTGGCACGCCGTTCGGTCGCGATCGTTTTCCGTACTGTCGGAGTTCTGCTCATTGTAAGCGGCACGTCGTGGGTCATTGCGGCGCGTGGAGAGTTTTTGCTGCCCGGCTCGGTCGGCGTAACCAACGCCAAGCAACTGGCCGCAGCGGCCAACAGTGAGTACAACTTCGCGGAGGCAATCTCTGTGGCTACGCGCGGCCTCGACTGGGCGCCGCTTGACTGGCAACTGTACTTCACCCGCGCGCTCGCGGAAGTAGCGGACAAACGACCGGAGCTCGCGATTATCGACTTTCGCCGCGCCAGTTTCCTCGAGCCGAATGGATTTGAGGTGCCGCTGGCCGAAGGCAATGCCTGGCTGCCGACGCAGGCGGAATATGCGGCGAACGCGTTCCGTGAGGCACTACGCAGGGCCCCCGGCGCGCGGCAGGCGGAAGTCTTCGCGATGATTCTAACGAATGCGGCCCAGCAAAATCCACCAGTGGCGCGAATGATGGAGCAGATCGGCTTGGCGCGGCACGATTTGGTACTGCCATATCTCAATCGGGTTGCCGGCGAGACTTTTCAGCGCGCGGTCAACCACGTTTTGCGGAACGATCCCGAGCTGACGACGTTTTCCGAGCCGGAGAAATTCGCAATGTTTACGCTCTGGTCGGAACGGGGTGACCTCGATCAGTTGGCGAGCACGATTCAGCAGCATCCAAACTGGACCCAGTACGCATGGCTTGGCCTGGCGAAGTATCACGCGGCGCACAGTGATTTCCGCGCCGCTTACGAACTCACGCAGCGCTACGGCGAGGCGGTTGCACTGCCGAGCGCGACGACGAGTTCATCGTTGGAAAAACTACAGAAGGATTTCTATTCGACGCCGGACAATTATGCCGTCGGTTACGGCCTGTACCGCGCACAAGTGCAGGCGGGTCGGCTAGACGACGCGCTGGGCACGATCCGCCATTTCACCGATCACGTGAGCGCGCCGGCATACTTCCATTTTCTCGAAGCACAATGCTGGGCGGCAAAACAGGATTGGGAGCGCGCGTGGAAGGCGTGGCAAAAGTTCCGCTCGGTGCAAACTCAGCCGGCGCGCTAGTCCGGAGGCGCTGGAAGATCGGCATCCGATTTTCCCTAATCGCCTCTGTCTGGCTGCTCAGCCTGGCAGCTTTCGAACACGCGATTATGGCCAACCTGCAAAACTTCGCGGAATCTGGACCGATCGATTTCGTTCGCGACTCGTGATGGTCCCGGATGCCCTTTTATCGAGAAGATTGGCGGTTCAAATCGTGTGCCCAAGCCGGCGTCGTCCAACGCGATTAATCCACCTGCCTTGATATTACTGGAACAGACCTTCCAATCGGCCTTCGCAATCGCGTAGTCATGACTGCCATCGATATAAACGCAGTCCCATTTTCGTGAAGCAATGAGCTGGATGGCGGCGCTGTCGGTCGACCGCGCTTTCACAAGCTGCGGCTCAGGCAAACGGAAGTAAGCAAAATTCGCTCGCGTATCGGTGAGATAATCCACCTCTGGTTCGTATTTGCTTACTGAATCGCCCAGTGGTTCGAACGGTGAGATGCCGACGACCTCGCCTTCGAATCCCAGCTCACGGTGCAACAACGCAGCGAGGCTGAGTACCTGCCCGCGATACACGCCGATTTCCAGAAAGCTGCGCGGCCGGTACTTACGGAAGATGAGAAACCACATCACGTGGAAAGCGTCATCGCCAAAGCCGCGCCGAGCTGATCGAAAGTATCGGCGATGTGCCTGCAGCTCTGACGGGAGTTGCAAATAAAAATACCGGAAACAATCGCGATAGAATGCTGTCGGGTCTGCCAGACTGCGCGATCGGTCGGTAATCGCTGCTTCCAAGTCCTCCGGTCGAGCGCCGCGGAGAAGCTGCCATTTGGCAGCTTCACCGCGGAGCCGGCTAAGATGCGCGCGAGCAAATCCTAACAACGACATCGCGCCTCGGGCCGCTGGCTTTGTCGCTCGCGTCGTTATGCGAGCGCGGCTTGCGCCGCAGCCAAGCGCGCGATGGGAATGCGGAACGGGCTGCAACTGACGTAATCAAGCCCGAGCCGATGGCAGAATTTCACGCTCGCCGGGTCGCCGCCGTGCTCACCGCAAATGCCGAGCTTAATGTCGGAGCGCGTTTTGCGGCCGAGATCGCGCGTCATTTCCATTAATT
>DASQXY010000262.1:0-2448 GCA_035639455.1 Chthoniobacterales bacterium
ATCGTGAGCGTCGAAGCGCACGGGATGGGCGGGGGTTCGCCCGAATCGCGCGGCATCGACGCCGTTCGCAAGAAAACCGATTGGTGGGAGCAGAACATGCAGATCCACAGCTTTAAAGCGCACGGCCCGTTCGTCGCGCACGATCGCTTCGTCGTGCAGTACGAGGCGGATGTTACCGACAAAAACTCAAACAAGCGGATGCAACTGTCGGAGGTCGGCGTTTACACCGTGAAGAACGGAAAGATTGTGCGGGAGGAATTCTTGCCGCGCGCCTAATGTGTCGTCACTTGTGACGACACATTTGTCGGTCCAGTCAGAGTTAATGCAACGGCCGCGCTCGTTGCGGCGAGCAGGGCACCTATAATCATCACCACCCGGAAGCCGGAAACAAAAGACGCATCGACCGCGCGGCGAACCCGCTCGCGTGTTGGCTGGTCTTGGTCTTCTGGAACGGCAATGCCTGCAAGCCTGGTGGATTGAGCCTTCACCGACTGCGTCACTGATGGTTTGAGTTTCGATTTCGTGATTTCGTGATCGAGCTGATGGTTGAAAACGCGAAGCATAACCACGCCAAGGACAGCGATGGCGAGAAGCCCGGCGGTTCGCGCAACCGCATTGTTCATGCCCGACGCTACGCCGGCGCGATTTTGTGAGACCGAATTCATGACCGTGGTGGTAAGGGGCGCGACACTGATCGCCATACCGAGGCCGAGCAATGCAATTGCTGGAAAGAAGGTGAACCAGTAGCTGCCACCGACGCCGGGCGCGGCGAAAAGCGCGAAACCAGTTGCGGCGATGAGTGGACCAATAATGAGCGGAAGCTTCGAACCGTACCTTGCCACAAGTCCGCCCGACCAGCGCGACAGTAGAGAAATGATCACGATGAAGGGCAACAGCGCGGCTCCTGCGGCGGTGGCAGAGTAGTGCTGGACTTGAATCAGATTGAGAGGCAGGAAAAACAAAGTCCCGCCGAGCGCGGCATAAAGCAGCAACGTCAATAAATTGGCTCCGGTAAATGTGCGCACACGGAAGAGCGAGAGCGGCAGCATCGGCTGAGGAATTCGCGCTTCGAGTAGTAAGAATATGATCATGAGCACGGTTGCGGCGATGAGGATAAACAGGATCGGTCGACTAGTGAAACCCATTCGGGGCGATTCGATTAGCCCGTAAATCAGAGCGCCTAATCCAGCCGCGGCTAAAATTGCGCCTAACCAATCGACTCGCGTCTTTTCCTTGTCCGAACTTTCGGCGACGTGCCGAAGCGAAATCAAGATAACCAAAAGCGCGATTGGAAGATTGATGAAGAACACCGCGCGCCAGGAGACATGTTCGATCAACCATCCGCCGATCACCGGCCCGATGCCGGTCGTGATCGCGCTAAAGCCTGACCAGGTACCGATGGCTCGCCCACGTTCTTTCTCATCAAACGCGCTGCTGATGATGGCGAGACTACCGGGAACAAGAAGTGCCGCGCCCAGGCCCTGAAATGCACGAAACGCAATCAGTTGTCCGATCGTGGCGGCAAATCCACAGGCGCCCGACGCGCACGCGAACGTCGTGACGCCAATCAAGAAAATTCGTCTCCGACCGTAATGATCGCCGAGCGAACCGCCGACGAGCAAGAGCGCAGAAAGCAGGAGCGAATAAGCTTCGATCACCCATTGTAGATCGACAGCGGTCGCGTTCAGGCTCGATTGCAACGCGGGCAATGCGACGTTAACGACCGTGCTGTCGATGAAGGCCATGCTGGATGCGAGGATGGTGGCGGCGAGAATCCAGCGCCCGCTCGCTTTCGAACACGGTACTGCCGCCGGGCGCGACCGAATTACATGTTCGTCACAGGGTTCGCGCAAAACCGCCCACATATTTGCGAGTCAACCACGAGCTCGTTCGATTCCAAGCTCGGTCGCTACACCGACAACAAACCATCGACGATGCTGAATCATTACTAGTCATGTTCAGTTGTATCACTGAGGTCGCGCGGGATACTAATGCTGATGCGGTCGGCTCTCAGATTAGGCCTCATCGCGTTTGGTACCTGCGTGTATGCGGGTCTTGCCATCCTTGGTTGGGGTGGGTTTCGGCGGTTTTTCTCTCACCCGGCGCTGATCGCGTTGTTAGTGGTACTGTTGGCGCTCTCCGTCGTGGCATTCTTCGCCGGCGGAAATCTGAGTCCCGGCGTGCGCGAAGCCCGCGGCAGCCGGTGCGTCCTTGCCCTCTTCGCCGTGCTCGGATTTCTCAGCGCGTATTTGCCGGCATACACGGATCGTAAGGAGTTGTGGACGATCGACAGTGATACAATTCGCTGGCTTGGTCTCGTGCTCTTCGCTGCGGGTGGTGCGTTGCGGATCTGGCCAGTGTTTGTGCTCGGTCAACGATTCAGCGGCTTGGTCGCGATCCAGCCCGGGCATACTCTCGTGACCAGCGGTGTTTACGCAGTCATCCGTC
>DASQXY010000263.1:0-2831 GCA_035639455.1 Chthoniobacterales bacterium
CTTGAAAGATGTTCTCGCGGTGCTCTCAGGCTTGGAGGGACATTCGGCCGCGGAGATCGATCACTACCTCAAATTGACCGACCCGGTGTTACGTGGGAAAGCGCCCTTCAATCGCGAGCTATTCAAAAGCGCCAGCGGCCCTGTCACCGCGGAACAGTTTTACGTCAACCAGAAGATCTCTGACTTAATCTCAAACGCCGAGATGGAGCAGAGCGATTACCGCCGCGGCACGCGACCGAATGTTTTCTTCGGCGCGGAGAAGCACTACCTCGGGCTGCACGTCGGCATATTTGCCTTTAACACGATCGTGCTGGTCGCCTCCACACTCGGTTTGCTTATTCTCCTGGACTGGATTTTGCGGCGCCAGCTGGAGGTTCGCAGAATCTAAACCGTGTAGGATCGACAATATGCCGAAGCCACCGTTTACTCTCGGCGTAGTCGGTCACTTTGGGCTGGCGGTACGCGATCCAGACAAGAGCGCGCAGTGGTGGCAACGCGTCATCGGTCTGCGCAAGGAGTTCGAATTCGACAATGGCGTCGCGGTTGGTAACGACAATGTCACGATTGCCCTCTTCAAAGGCAAACCGTCACCGGAAGTAATCGACCATATGTCGTTTCATTTGCCTAACATGTCGATCTTGCGCAAAGCGCTGGCGCAGTTGAAAAAGCACAAGGTCGACATCGAAGATCCCGGTGACGAGATTGGCCCGGAAGCGCCAGGTTCGCCGCACATGGGTCTGTGGTTTCATGATCCGGACGGCTATCGCTGGGAACTCAGCGTCCAAGGCGGCGGGAAGTAGATGTACTCTGTCGAAGCCGATCAATCGAAGCGCCTAGTAATTATCAGCGCGAGCGGTCACGTGACACAGGACGAAGTGAAAGCAGCCGCGGCGAAACTCGCACTGTTAGTGCAAGATTTCGCGCCGGGCTTCTCTGCGCTCACTGATTTCCGCTGGATGGAATCGATGGACGCGTCCGGCGCGCCGCATCTCGCGGAGATGATGGATGCGCTTGCGGCGAAAAAGGTTGCCTCAGTTGTTCGTGTTGTGCCCGATGCCCACAAGGACATCGGGCTAAATATTCTCTCGCAGTTCCATTATGGGCCCGAGGTCCGCATCGAGACGTTCCAGACCCTCGCCGATGCGTTGCAAAGCTTGACCGTTACTGCTTCGGCGACGTCGACGTGAATGGTCCAGGAAAACTATTGCCAGTGACAGAATTGCCGCTCAGTGAGACAAGCGCGCCACCGTTCGGTGTTAAGCCAACGGAGTTGTTTTCAATTATACTGTTGGACACGCGCAAGGTCGATCCGGCGCTGGATTTTAAGGCAAAGTTGCAAAAGGAGATCGAACTCTCGTCGATATTCACCTCGGAATTGCCGGCCCCGATCAACACACCGCCATTTAAGGCACGATTGATGCGCGAATGCGTGATTGCACCTCTGACGTTCTCCCCAGCATGGACGGCACTCTGACCGCAGTTCATGATGCGTGTGTTATCAATCGCGACGCTGAGGAGCCCGGCGGAAGTGGTCATGCGAATGCCATCCTCGAGGACGTTCTCTATAACGGTGTCCACGACTTTCAAGTTGCCGGCCGCGCTTAGAGCGACATCAATACCGCGACCAGGAGACCCTCTAAAACCGTAGATGGAACAGTGATCGACCATCAACGTGCCTCCGCTGAGGTACCGGATACCGCTTAGCCCGTTGCCAGCGCCGTTGATCGAGATATCGCGCAGAATAATGGTATCGTTGGCTCCGGCACTGACAACCACCCCATTGACAAAGGAAGCGAGAATGCTGGCAAGCGTGCCGGTACCGTTGATCGTGATCGACTTGGTGATGGTGACCGCGCCAAAACCACCCGGATCGAGCACGGAAATCTCGCCGCCGGCAGCTGTCTTGGAAATAGCCCCGGCAAAAGTTTTGCAGGGAGCGGTTCGACTACAGGGATTGGCGTCGTCGCCGACACCGGATACCCAGGTGCGCGTTGCCTGGGCATGCGAGACAGCGGGAAAAACAACGAGCAACCCGGTCGTAAACAGGTAACGTAAAATTTTGGAAGAACTCATAGCGATCTGATTGAAGCTTTGCTTGTACGGGGCTCGTCAAAAACGCACAAGAACTTTCATAATTGTCGTACCTACTTCGGCGCGCCGACTGCTGCATTTTGTCTCGACATTGCGGAGCGCACTGATCATGCTGTATCAGAGGCGCAAGCGCATCTGATGAAACGGGCTTCGCAGTTAACCACTAACAGTCTGACCGCTGCCACGCTCCTGGCTGTTAGTTGCGCCCTAGCCGCCGAGTCGTCGAAAAAAGAGGCGCGCGTCACTCGCATCATCCGCGACGTGAACCTGCTTCCTTCCGAGGCAAAACCGCGCTCGGCTTCGCTAAACGACCAGGTGCGCGAAGGCACCGCTGTGCGCACCGGCGATGAATCGAAATCGGAACTGACTTTTCTCGACCTGACGATTACCCGGCTTGGCGCGAACAGCATTTTTAGTTTCAATAAGGCCGGACGTGACGTCGATCTTACGAACGGCTCGATCCTGCTCCGCGTGCCAAAGGATTCGGGCGGCGCGACCATCCGCACGAGTGGAGTGACAGCCGGCATCGCCGGCACGACGGTCATCCTCGAGTCGCCGCGCTCCGGTCGAAACAAATTGATTGTCCTCGAGGTCTTTCCCGACTGACTTTACGCAAATATCCGGATCAATTGAAGCTGGTGCATGCGGGAGAAATGCTTGATGTCCCGCCCGGTGCACGGATTCTAGCGGACCCAGTGAAGATCGATCTGCAGCAAGTCATGCGGACCCATCCGCTGATC
>DASQXY010000264.1:0-5082 GCA_035639455.1 Chthoniobacterales bacterium
GACCGGGTCATTGTAAGTAAATGCGACCGAGCGACACCCGAGCCGCTCTGCCGCGAACGCAATCTGCTCCGGCGAAGCCGCATCGGCGAGTTTGTCCCACTCGCGCGCCTTTGAGATGTCCCAATTCTGACAAAATCGGCAGCCGAGATTACATCCTGCCGTGCCGAATGAGAGCACGCTCGTGCCGGGTAGAAAATGGTTGAGCGGTTTCTTTTCAATGGGATCAACACAAAACCCACTGCTGCGCTCATACGTGGTGAGTACCATCCGATCGCCCACGCGCTGCCTAACGAAACAGAACCCGCGTTGTCCTTCGTTCAGCTTGCAGAAACGCGGACATAACCGGCACTCGACACGCCCGTCTGCTAGCATCGCCCACCAGCGGCCGGGATAATCCGCTTGCTTCAACTCTGCGACCATTTGGCAATATAGCGTGTGTTTGAGGTGGATCGAGCGCTCCGCCGCTCGATGATAGAAACTAGGCTGCCGAAGTGCGCGACTAGTTTAGCACCGCCCGCGGAGCGGCAAATCCAGCTCGGCGGAGTCGCAGAAGAATTTTGCGTCCGCACAGCCGGCGGCCGCGAATTATTAATAGGCAAGGCACTCCGCTGGTCCCGCCAATGCGGGATTGGCTCCCAAAAGGGTAGAAACAACGGAGGCCTTGCTCCATTTGTTTCAGATCGACAACTGCATGAGCGCCAAGGCGAAGAAATCTACGCGGCGACGCTGGTCGGCACGTGTTACAAAACACAGCCACGCGCTCGACCTGGAGCCGAAGGTCTTTCGGTCAAATGACCCGCGGAAAATCGCGCTTTCGCTGAAACGTTCCGCGCAGTCCAGCAAGCAACGCAAAGGCACGCCGTATCAATCGGCGATGTCGATGTTGAATTTCTACATTAATCGCGCCGGCAAAAACCTGCCGCAGAAGCGCAAACGCGTGCTCGAACGGGCCAAGGACGAACTACGCGATGTTTTCGGCCGTTGAATGTGGGGCAAGTTTGTGACTTGCCGTTTACAATCATCGCAAGTTGAAAACTTGCGCCACTCTTAGGCATTTCCTATGGGTGGCTCTCGCGAGCCTTACAGCGCTGGAGATGGCCGCCATGGCCTTTACACCACCGAACGAGAAGACAATCCGGGACGCCATTGGTGATCTCAACGGATTACCACCGCTGCTGCAACTCGCGTTCGCGCCGGACACGGAGGCGTTTCAACCAATTCCGCAGCCAGGACGTAGCGACTGGCTGGCCGTTCACCCGGAACCGGGGCAAACGTTCGTTCAGTTCAAAGCGTCGCGTCCAAACCGGCCAACGCAAGATCGACATCTGATCTATTTGCAGCCGCTCGGCGGGTTCGTGCCGGAACGCAGTCCCGCTCTCGACAAACTGCGCGAATTTGCCGCTGCATTTTTTGCCATGGAAGTAAAGGTGCTGCCGGCAATAGCAATCGAACACTCCAGGTTCACGACGCGTCGCAACCCGCTCACCGGAAACCGCCAGATCCTCACGGGCGACGTTCTCCAGTTTCTCCAGTCACACGTCGCGAACGATGCGTTCTGCGTGCTCGGCATCACGATGGAGGATCTCTATCCCGAGCCGTCGTGGAATTTTGTGTTCGGACAGGCGTCCCTGCGCGAACGTGTCGGCGTTTACAGCTTCGCACGCTACGACCCGGCGTTTTACGGCGCGCTGCGCACGGCCGATTACGAGAGGCTGCTGTTGCGCCGCAGTTGCAAAGTGCTCGCCCACGAGACTGGGCACATGTTTGGCCTCGCGCATTGCACCTTTTTTAATTGCTTGATGAACGGCTCAAATCATCTCGGCGAGAGCGACCGAAGGCCGCTCCATCTCTGCCCAGTGTGCCTGCCCAAGCTGCAATGGAGCATCGGCTTCGACGTGCTCGAGCGGTATCGTGCGCTCGAGCGAGTTGATCGCGCACTCGGCTTTGACGACGAAGCAGATTGGTTCAGCAGACGCACCGAAGCGCTCGCGCGCGAATGATAAGCCGATGCTTTCGTCCCGATGTTATTACGCTCATCCGGGTCCATGCTGCAAAGCCAAAACGGAGAACAATCAGCCGTTCAAAAATGCGACGCGTCGCTCACGCCGCAGCCGTGGCAAATCAACTCCCGCTTAGGGACCCGTAGTACCGCCGGGCGCTTTGGGAGTGCCCGGCCGCTGGGTTTGTATGGTCCTTCCACTGACTGTCTCGACACTGTTAAATCCGGTGGTGTCAGTGGAGTTAACAGGATTGCCCTTCTCATCGACATCGATCCATTGACCGCCACCAATCAGCGTTCCCGTCGCAGGGGGAACCCAAACTCTGTGTGTCTTAACCGAGGCCGTTCTTGGGGTCAGCTCGAAGTTGAGCTGAGTGCGTTTGCCCGATTGCGTCTTGGCATTGAGGATCGATGCCTTGACCGATCCATTGACAATGAGCGTGACTTTGTAAGTGCCAGCTGCTAAGTCATCGCAAGTGTAATGGCCGTTGTCATCGCTCTTAACAATCTTAGCGAAATTCTTCGCTTCGATCCGAACATCGGCGCCTTTGACTGGACGCCCCGCGGGGTCCCGCACAATGCCTTCGAAAGCCGAGGTTCCGGCCCAGGCGCTGAACGCTAAAAGAAGTGAGCCGACAAAGCTAATAGTGAGTGATTTGCGCAACACACCTCCCATACTCTACGGATTGTTGCCGACCTTCAACGACTTTTCACGAGAAATCAGGGCGGTGCCGCAACAAGTTATATCGACTCCGCTCAGTGGCTGCGGGCCCAGCAGCCCAAAATCAAAACTTTGGGAACGCCTTCGTTGCCTCGGTGCGAAGACGCTTCAAGGTAGTTAGCTACTTTCGAACTTCGACTGTAATCGGGAGGAGATGATTGATCACATAGGTGCCGCGGTTCCAGTCGCGCTCCACTGGCTGGGTGTGACCGCGTGCATCGGTCGCGCGGGCGATCAATGTAGCCGTACCGCCGCGCGGTGTATGCCAGTTGTATTCCCACAAGCGCCACTCGTTCGGTTTCGGTTCGCCTAACAAACGCCCTGTGTTCCATGTCGAGCCACCGTCGACGCTCAGCTCAACTTTTTGAATCTCAGTGCTGCTCCAGGCGGCACCGTGCACGCGGACGTTTGAATTCGCCGGCACGGTTTCACCGTTTACCGGGCGTGCAATTTGCGCTTTGACCTGTAGCTCGCGGAGCGGCACGAGTTCCCCGCTCCGCCAGAGGGCGTAGTCGAGCGTTTGATAATAACCCGTAAAGGGGCGGTCGATGACAATGATCCGAGTTAGCCACTTGATCGAAGCCATCGCGTACCAGCCGGGCACGATCGCTCGAACGGGAAATCCATGCTCGGTCGGAAGATCGACATCGTTCATTCGGTAGGCGAGCAACACGTCGGCGCGCGCTTTGTCCAGCGGCACACTGCGGGCAAACCGCATCCGCCCACGCGGCGCTTTCGGGTCTTCGAGCTCGCCGGCGTCCGCGCCTTCCAGAATTACTTCACGCGCGTTCGGTTTTACGCCCGCTCGATCAAGCAATTTCGACAATGGTACGCCCGTCCAGATCGCCGTGCCGACTGCGCCGAGTCCCCATTGCACACCTTTCACTTTTGGTTCGAGCAGATTTCGATTGTTGCCCGCGCACTCGAGCGTAACCGGTACTTCACGTGAGCCGAGGCTCACAAGCTCGTCGAATGACAGTTCGAATGGCCGATCGACTTCGCCTTCCACGCGCAACCGCCACTTGCTCTTGTCGATCTTCGGAATGGGAAAATGCGTGCGAACATAGAACAATCGCGTCGACGTGATAAAGCCTTCGAGCTTCTCGAATGGCATCTCAAGGTTGAGCGGCTCTTCGCTGCGCACGATTTTGCCATCGCGAAGCTTGAGATCTGTCGGTTCCATCGGCACCAACTCCGTTGTTAAACTACTTGCTCCGGCCAGAGCGGCTCCTGTTTGGCAAAGTGGAAGAAGATTGTGAACCACAGACTGCCGAGCGCAACCAGTTCCGCAAAATCGAGCCAGTGCAGAAAAAAGCCAGCAGGATGAAAGCTGGGCGCAACGAGCCAGAAGTTGACCAACACATTCCCTGCAAGAATACAGATGCAAATCGGGACAAGCCGGCGTGGATTGCGTTTCGCTTCACGTGAGAGGAGGAGAATAAGAGGCAGCAGCAACTGAAAAATCAAAACCGCGAGGGCAAGCCATTGCCAACCACCCCTGCTCCGATCCAAGTACCAGGAGATTTCGTTCGGCAGATTACCGGACCAGATGATGAGGAACTGAGAGAATGCGAGATATGCCCAGAAAATGACGAACGCGAGCAACATATTGCCCAGATCGTGAAAGACTTTCGCGCGCACCTCGCCTAGTAACGTGCTTTGGCCAAATGTAGCCAGTAGTACGATCAGAAGTGCGAGCGCAGCGAGAAATTGTCCCGTCCCGAAAATCTCGGTGAAAATGGTCGAGTACCACTTTGGGTTGAGGGACATGACCCAATCGGTCGAGGCAAAGTTCATACAGACGACGTAACTGATTAGACCGCCAGCACTCAGCGCAGTCACTCCTTGTGAATTAGATTGTTGCCACTTTTTCCGAAGCAGGATCGCGAAGGTGATCAGCACCGCGAAATAGAACACAGAGCGCACAGTGAAAAATGGCGGACTCAGATAGTGCGCTTTGTGACGGTATTCAGCCATTTCAACATTAAATCCCATTGACCAGCGATAGATGTCGCGCAGTCCAACCAGCACTGGGATGAAGAGCAGCGCCATGCAAGGTAAGACTCGGAACGCGGCAATGGAGAGGCCACGCACTGCGTTGCCCCATTCGCCACCGGTGAGGAATTGCAGCATGGCAACTATGAGCGCACCGATGGATACACCGCACCAAAAAAGCCAGGCGAACAGGTATGAATGATAAAACTGCCCCGGATCGACGAATGCACCGATGAACGAGACCAGCGTGGCGATGATCGCCACAATGAGAGAGCGCGTTTGCCAACGGGTGAGCGCTGGTGAGAGGCGAGAGGTAAGAGGTGAGAGGTTGCTGTTCATCGGGCGGTGTTACCTTTCACCTGTCACT
>DASQXY010000265.1:0-11681 GCA_035639455.1 Chthoniobacterales bacterium
GCTTTGCAGATAAGCTTCGGCTTTTTCCGCCACGCCGCGCGGATCGCGATCGTACGGTTCCCGCGTGATGGGATCGACAATCGTGCAAATCAGCGAAAGCGTCGGCTCGGCGTTGAAGATGTCGATCCACGCTGTCGTGGGGTCGGGAATCACCAGCATGTCCGAGGCGTTAATGACACGCCACCCGCGGATGCTCGAGCCGTCAAACCCGAGGCCGTCAGTGAAAATGTCTTCGTCGTACTCGGTCAGCGTGGTGGTGAAATGTTGCCACGTTCCGAGCAGGTCGGTGAACTTGAAATCAATCAACTTCACCTCGTTGTCTTTGATCATTCTGCTGACATCAGATGCGGTTTTGTCTTTGGCCATGGTTGTTCGTTGAAGGGTTGAAGCGTTAAAATTTCAGTTCCCAATTCGTGATTTAGTCGAACCGCTGCCACGATTCAACGTTTCAACGATTCAATGACGGCGCGAGCGCCGTTACACCGCGCGCTCGCCGATCTCTTCCGTGCGGATGCGGACCGCATGTTCTACTGGAAGCACAAAAACTTTGCCGTCGCCGATTTTCCCGGTCTTGGCGGCATTGACTACGGCACTTACCGCTTTGTCGACCATGTCGTCCGCCATCACGACTTCCACTTTCACTTTCGGCAAAAAATCGACGGTATATTCGCTGCCGCGATAAATTTCAGTGTGCCCTTTTTGCCGGCCAAAACCCTTCACCTCGGTGACAGTCATGCCTTCGATCCCCAGTTCGGCCAGCGCTTCCTTGACCTCCTCGAGCTTAAACGGTTTGATGATCGCTTCGATTTTCTTCATCTCGTGGTGCTGACTCGCGCACGCGCTTCCTTAGCAACGTCGCGCGCGTGATGCAATCACGATTTTCTACCCCGAAACGCAATCGTGAGCTCCGATGCCTCGTAAATTTGACGTTCGAAAATTCTCCGCTTTGTAATCGTCGATATGCCGCGCGATTCATTCGTTCACCTTCATCTCCACACCGAATATTCGCTGCTCGACGGCGCTGTCCGGATGCGAGAGCTGATGAAAAAGGCGGCGGAAATGAAAATGCCGGCGGTGGCGGTGACCGATCACGGCAATCTGTTCGGTGCGATTGAGTTTTACCAGGAAGCGAAGGAAGCAGGGATCAAACCGATTATCGGTTGCGAAGCGTACATTGCTCCCGGCTCACACAAAGATCGGCCCGCATCGATGCGCGATGCGGCATACCATTTGACCCTACTCGCGCGCGAAGAACTCGGGTACCGCAACCTTGTAAAGCTCGTTTCGATCGCGCATCTCGACGGGTTTCATTATCGGCCACGGATCGATAAGGAACTTCTGGCCCAACATTCCGCCGGTTTAATTGGCCTGAGTGGTTGCCTGGCGAGCGAAGTCAGCTCTGCAATCCAGGCGAACAGGATGGATATCGCGACGAAAACGGCGGCCGATTACCGCGACATTTTTGGTGCCGAGAATTTCTTCCTTGAGATGCACGATCACGGATTTGCGGAACAGAAACTGTGCAACGCGGCACTGCCAAGAATGGCCAAAGAACTGGGAGTTGGAATCGTCGCCGCCAACGATGTGCATTTTCTGCGCCGCGGTGATCATGACGCGCACGAGGTCATGCTCTGCATTGGCACCGGCAAGATGATGCAGGATGAAAAGCGGATGCGCTACGCGCCGGAGCTTTACTTTAAATCCCCGGAGGAAATGCTCAGCTTGTTCAAAGATTTTCCGGAAGCGATCGAAAACACGCTGGAAATCACCGAGCGCTGCAATCTCGAAATTGACCTTGGCAAGTCGAAATACCCCGAGTATCCAGTGCCGGAAGGCGTCACGCGCGAACAATACCTGCGCGATTTGTGCGCAAAGGGTCTGGAGTGGCGCTACGGCGAGCGCGGGAAGGTCGACAAGCAACTGCGCGAGCGCCTGCAATACGAGCTGCGCGTTCTCGAGAAGACCGGATTCGTCAGCTACATTCTGATCGTTTGGGATTTCATCCGGTTCGCGAAAGAGAAAGGGATTCCAGTGGGACCTGGCCGCGGGTCCGCGGCGGGTTCGCTCGTGGCCTATGTGCTTGGGGTCACAGATATCGATCCGCTGCAGTTCGGGCTTCTATTCGAGCGCTTCCTCAATCCCGATCGCGTGTCGCCGCCGGATATCGATGTCGATTTCTGCGAAGCTCGGCGCGGCGAAGTTCTCGAGTATGTCCGCCAAAAATATGGCGAGCGACGCGTGGCGCAGATCATTACTTTTGGCAAATTGAAGGCGAAAAGCGTCGTCCGCGATGTCGGTCGGGTGATGGGCCTTAGCTATCGCGACGCTGACCGCATCGCCCGAATGATCCCGAACGAGATCAACATCACGCTCGAGTCGGCCGCGGAAAAGAACCCCGAACTCAAACGCGCAGTTGAGTCGGAGCCGCAAACGAGACAGCTTTTCGAGTACGGAAAAATTCTCGAGGGCCTCTCGCGCAATGCCGGCGTGCACGCCGCCGGGGTCGTCATCGCCGATCGCGACCTGACTGATTACATTCCACTCTGCCGCGACGTCAAAGGCAACGACGTCATCAGCCAGTACCCAATGGGACCGCTTAACGACCTAGGGCTGCTAAAGATGGATTTTCTCGGCCTCAAGACGCTGACCGCAATCGAGGACACGGTGATGCTGATTCGCAAACGCGAGCCAAGCTTTTCGCTCAAGGACATTTCGCTGAACGACGCGGCGGTATTCGGACTCTGCAACCGAGGTGAGACCGTTGGCATTTTTCAGATGGAGTCCGGCGGAATGACGAACCTGGCCAAGCAATTCGATATCCAAAAGCTCGATGACATTATCGCGTTGATCGCGCTCTATCGCCCCGGGCCGATGGAATTGATCCCCGAGTACGTGAAAGCGAAGAAGGGGATCACGCCGATCAAGTATCTGCATCCACTGCTCGAAGAAATCTGCGCCGACACCTATGGCGTGATGATTTACCAGGAGCAGGTGATGGCAGCAGCGAGTAAATTGGCCGGCTATTCACTTGCGCAAGCGGATCTGTTGCGCCGTGCCATGGGCAAAAAGGACAAGGTGAAGATGGCGAAAGAGCGCAAAAATTTCATCGCAGGTTGCGCACGCACGAACAAGATCCCCGAGAAGAAGGCCAACGCGATCTTCGATTTGCTCGAGAATTTCGCTGGCTACGGATTCAACAAGAGCCACAGCGCAGCGTACGGAATCATCAGTTATCAGACCGCGTATTTGAAGGCGCACTACCCAGTCGAGTTCATGGCTGGCCTGCTCAGCAACGAAATCAACAACACGGAAAAGATCGCGGTGCTCGTCGCGGAATGTAAGCGCTTAGGGATTCCGATTCTGCCGCCGGACATGAACAAGAGCGGCCTAAAGTTCAGTCCGGAAGAAATTGTAGCGGCGATCTATGACCGCCGAGCCGACGAAATCGGTGCTGATAGAGCGCCGCTACAGAAAATGGCGATCCGTTACGGACTTGCTGCCATTAAGAACGTTGGCGAGTCCGCGATGCAGGTGGCGATCTCGGAGCGCGAACACGAAGGGGAGTTCAAGTCACTGGAAGATTTTTGCGCCCGAATGGGCACACGCATTGCCAATCGCAAATTGTTGGAAAGCTTGATCAAAGCCGGTGCGTTTGATTTCACGGGTTGCGACCGTGCGGAACTGTTCGACTGCATTGACGAGGCGCTTGGCAATGCCGCCGTCGCTCATCGGGATCGCACCGCCGGCCAGGTGTCTCTGTTCGATCATGAGGACGAGCATTCGCAAAGACGCCGCAAACGAATTGTGACAACGTGGAGCGAACACGAAAAGCTCTCCTATGAAAAGGAGCTGCTCGGCTTTTACGTGAGCGGACATCCGTTGGATGGGTACGTCGACCTTCTGGCGGCGAAAAATTACCAGCCGATCCATTCGTTAGGCGAGCTGAACGACCGCGCTTTATTCACCACGGCTGGCACGATTCTGCACGTCGAGAAGAAGTTCACGCGCAAGGAAGGCAAACCATTCGCCGTCGTGTGGATTGAGGACCTCACTGCGTCTATCGAGGTCGTAGTTTGGAATGACCTTTATCTAAAGGTCTCGGAAGCGCTGGTCCCCGGACGGGTGATCGAAATTCGGGGGACGATCGACACACGAGGCGACTCGCTGCGGGCAACTGCGCAAAACGTGAAGGCGTTGTCGCCAAGCACAAACAGCGGTGGCAACGGTGATGCAAAATCGACCATGCCGGTCGAGGAATCGGCCGTGCTGCTGCAATTCTCAGTTACGACAACGAGTGAGGAGCTGCGTGAGGTGCGCCAGATTCTCGCGGCATCACCGGGCAAGCGTCCAGTGCAGCTACTATTCGACCGGCCGGCTGGCGGTATCCTCCGTGTCGACGCGAGTGCCGAGTTGCGGGTCGAGCTTACCCGCGATCTAGAACAAAAGCTCGCCCGTTGGTTGGTGACCAGCAAAGCGGATTGGCGCAATCCTACTGCTGACTTAGCGACAAACTAAGCGCCTTGCGGTCGCCGCACCGAAAGCTCTGCAAGACGCTCGCGCCAAATTCGACGTTTTTATCGTTGCCGACCATCAGTTCTAGGATTCGCCCATTCGATTCGCGGCAAACGCGGATGAATTCATCAGGCCCGGCATCTTTCGTTAGTATGAGTTGCCACGCGCCGCTGAAGGCGCTGCCTTTGAAAGCGATGTTTTGAATCTGTGGCGCTAGTTGTGTATCTTTCCTCACCGGCAGCAATTGCACACCGTTGATGCATTCGGCAGCGGCTAACCCGCTCGCGTCGAATAGCGGCTGAGTGGGAATAATCGTGCCACCAATCATTTGCAGGTCGGTAAAGTTCGCTGTCCCGGTAAAATCGATACGTGCTGAGCTGGAGTGAAGCGTCAACGAGTCGATCGCGGCGCTGTGGTTTTGAAAAGTTAATTGCCCCGATAAAGCGGACGCGGGTAGCGCATCGGGAACGTAGTCAGCTAGGTTGCCGATCGAAAACATCAGCGAACCATTTGCCGTGGGTTCCGGCGAAATGTCGATCTTGCCTTCGGCACGAAGCGAGTCGCTCCTTCGGGCTAGCTCCAGCTCTTCAATATTAACTTGCGTCCCACTGACGCTGAGACGGGCCCGGAGCAGATCAATCGTCGCATGGGAGATCGTTAAGTCCGAGCCGTCGACCGTTAGTCGCCCATCAAGCTTTCGATCATGCGCCTTCAGCCCTCCAGCGATCGTGAAATCTCCACCAAATGCGTGTCGCTTTGCACCGCACAGCCGAGCGAAGTTCTCGAGATCGTGAATGGACGCGGAGACGTCGGCGCGAACGTCCAGCTTCATCCAGTCTTCGAAACTGGTTGGCAGCGTCGCTTCGCCAGCGAGGGTGAACTCATTGCCGCTCTGCTTTAGATAAAGCTGTTGCACGGCGATCTGCCGATTGTTGAAGGTCGCCCCGAGCATGGCCAGATCTAGCGCACGCTCCCGCCATTTTAACTGCGTCAACTCCGTCCACATCCAGCCGGTGGCGTGCAGCGGGTCGAGGAGGTTGCCGCGCAAAGTAAATTTGCACGCATGCAGGCGCCCCGACACATCGTCAGTGAAACCAATCGCGGCAGCTAATTGCGCAAGCGAAATCTCGCTTGCCGAGCCGGCGACATTCCACGTCGCGCCCACCGAATGCCAGTCATGCGAAATATCTGCCCGAATACCTCCACCGAATACCTCCGCGTCGAAATGGATACCAATTGCACGGTCGGCCAGCGCGGCTAAGTCGAAAGTAACGGAGGCGAGATCGACACCGTTTGTAAGACTCAGCCCCGCAATGGTCAGGCGATTCTCTTCCCATTTTGTGCCGCCGCGGAGTTGGGCAAAAGTTTGCCGCAACCAAGGCGAAGCAATCATCACTTGATCGGCGCTGAAGCTACCAGCCTCAATTTCGCTGCCAGAGAGCAAGACATTCCGCAGTAACACGACCGTTTGTCGATCTTCAATGCGCAGTTCGCCGTGCTGAACGTTGAAAGCGCTCGGCAAGATCTTGCGCAAGGCCCGCCAGCCGGCTTCGTTCAGTAACTGCCGTGATTCGCGGCCGTGGCGGAGCAGCAGGTGAACATTGTCCATCCTTATGTCGCGGATCATCCGGCCCTTCCGGCGCAGGAAGAGCGGTTTCAGTTTTAAGCGAATCACCGCCTGCGTAACTGTTAGATCGATGCGGGATGCGGCGGGCGGCGAACTCGTCAGCCGTAATCCGCGGATGACGACGGGGCGCAGAAAAGGCGCGCTGATGCTCTCAACATTGAAGACAAGTCCTTGCTGCCGTGCGTTCCACCAGAGCCAAACCCGTACGAAATTGGCGACACTCACTGGTGCCGACACAAGGCCAAAGACCAACAGAGCCGTTGTAAGCAGCGCAATCAGGAGAAGCCGATGTCGAGGACCCATTGCTGCGTCAATCGAGCGGCCTCGGCTCAGAAAACACCAGTTTCAGCGGCTGCCTGGCATGAACGCGCTCTTCGAGTTGCTCTTGCAACGAGCGCTCCGCTTCGGCGGGCAATTGGCCATCCACGGCTTTGCCTCGGGCCAGTTTTGGCAAAATCGACAATTCATTTTGCACGTCGGCCGCCGAGATGCGGTTCCAGAAACCATTGTCGAACGCGAGAACGTCGACGCGTTGCTGTGACACGTCGAGAATTTGCGCATGTGGCAGGTGAATGACGATCTCGGCCGGTCGAACATCGACAGCGAAGTTTTGGCGGAGATCGAAACCGGCCCGAACGTTGAAACTCCCGTGAAGTTTGACGCGTTTGGAACTTCCCATCCAGGTGTGGACAAACTCGTGCTCGACCTCGACTTGCCGCAAAACCAGCGCTAGCTCACTGGTCGGCGTCGTCTGCTCCATGTAGACGCGATCATTGATCGTGATACGCGGCTGCAGATGCGCGATGCTGACGAAAGCGTTCTTCACCTCGCGCGCGACTCGTTCTGTTTCACTGATGCCTTGACGCGCTGTACGCATCGGCCACGTCTCGGCGCGATAAAAGATGAAGCCGAGCAACAACGCCGCGATTAGAGCGATAAGCGTCAATGCGACACCCCAGGAAAAACGGCCTGACGTATCTGAGTTCGACATTGGATGTTGGACGTTCGGCGTTGAGCGTTTGCTCCAACGTCGTTCCAAAAAAGTACCGCCCCCCACGCCCGAGGGACGTGAAGGGCGGCTGTTCCCCCCAGAACACTCGTGGAAAACTGGTTTCGTAGTAACCGAGCTTACCGATGATGGCAACAAAATTCTATAACCGCCCGCAGGTTCAGCGCAGCATCGTGAGTTGCGCTAACGGGCAGCGCGCGTTCTAGTTTTACATGCCGAACCCCCGGGGCGGAAAACCTCGCATTCTTGCTGGTTCTCTCTTGGTGGCCCATCCCAACATGCTGGATCCGAATTTTCGGCGGACCGTGCTCTTCATTTCGGCGCATAACGCGGAGGACGGCGCAATGGGAGTGATTATCAACCGACCACTGGACAAGCAGTTGGCCGAGGTCGTGAGGGATCCGCCGCCACCTGATTTGGCTGATGTGCCGGTGTTTCTCGGCGGGCCGGTCGGGAAAGATCAACTAATGATCGCGGCCTTCGAATGGCAAAAGGGCGAGGGGCTCAAACTAAACCATAGACTGGAAGTGGAAGAACCGAACGACGAGGCCCCTCCGGTTTGTGCTTTTATTGGTCACGCAGGCTGGACGGTGGGGCAGCTCGAGGCGGAACTCGAACAAAAAGCGTGGCTGTTACGCAAACCCAGCCGCTCGGTGCTGAGGTTCGATCGGTTGCCACAGCTCTGGTTCGACATTATGCGCGGACTCGGACCGTGGTACAAAATGCTCGCTGCGGCGCCGGATGATCCGTCGCTGAATTAGTAACGAGTGCGAGGTGAGCCGCCTTCGGGAGCGGCGGCATGCCAAGCGAGTGGGAGAAAGAAATTCGCCGTCGCATTTTTCTCTTGTCACGTGTCACTGCTCACTCGTCACTGTCTGCATGATTGTCGGCGTTCCGAAGGAGATTAAAGAGCAGGAACAACGCGTTGCTCTTCTACCTTCGGGTGCCCAACAACTCGTTCGACGCGGCCATGCTATCCTCGTCGAGAAAAATGCCGGCATCGGCTCCGGCTACGCCGATGAAGAATACGTCCGTGCCGGGGCGGCAATTGTCGATTCTGCAGCCGACGTTTTTGGACGCGCCGAGCTGATCGTTAAGGTGAAGGAGCCGCTGAAAACGGAATTCGCACTTCTACGTGAAAGTCAGATTCTCTTCACGTATTTGCATTTGGCCGCGAACAGACCGTTGACCGAAGCGTTGCTCACGTCAGGCGTAATCGGCATCGCGTACGAAACCATCCAGGTCAGTAACCGACTTCCACTGCTTGAGCCGATGAGTGAGATTGCTGGTCGCATGTCGGTCGTGATGGGTGCCAATTTCCTTGCCAAACACCACGGCGGCAGTGGTGTCTTACTCGGCGGTGTTCCAGGCGTTTTGCCGGGCCGCGTCGTCGTGCTCGGCGGTGGAACCTCAGGTGTGAACGCGGCACGAATGGCAACCGGACTCGGTGCCGAAGTTACCATTCTCGATGTTGATCTTGAACGGCTACGCTACCTCGATCTGGCAATGGGCCACGCAAACACGCTGTTTTCGAACGAGTCTAATCTAACCGAGCTGATGCCCGAATGCGACCTGCTCATCGGTGCAGTGCTGTTGCCGGGCGCGAAAGCGCCGAAACTGATCACGCGCGCCATGTTGCGCAAGATGAAACGCGGCAGCGTACTGGTTGACATTTCAATCGACCAAGGGGGTTGTGCGGAGACTTCGCGGCCGACCACGCACGTGGACCCGGTCTACGTCGAAGAAGGCGTGACCCATTACTGCGTTGCCAATATGCCAGCCGCCTACGCGCGCACGGCGACCCAGGCCTTAACGAATGTGACCTATCGCTATGTGGAGCTGCTCGCGGATGAAGGCCTCAAAGGCGCATGCGAGAAACAGCCTGCTCTCATCGGTGGAATTAACACGCGCGAGGGCCGCCTGACATGCCGGGCGGTGGCCGATGCCCACGGCCTGAAGTACGAGCCGCCATTTTAATACAGCAAAGTAGCTGCGCAAAACCTGCTCAATTCCAAGGCCGAAAAGCACGCTTGCCGCGAATTCACAATTGTCCCAATATGCGCCCACAACTATGAAGAAATACATCTGCATCCTGGCAAGTGCCGCGCTGCTCGCGGCTTGTGAACAGAAAACCGAAACTGTGACGCCCGCTGGCAGTCCAACCGCAACCGCTTCACCAGAGGCTACTGCAGCGATCAGTCCAGAGACAACAACCGGCACGACTACCACCACCACGACCGAATCTCCGGCTACGATGGCAACCGAATCTCCGGCTACTTCACCTTCGCCCTGAGTCAATCAAGATACTCAACAACATGAAACAGTACATCTGCATACTGGCCGGGGCTGCTCTTCTGGTCGCGTGCGAACAAAAGGAAACCACGGTCACAAATCCGCCGAGTGGTGAAAAAAAGGAGAGCAATACCACGATCGTGAATCCGTCTCCGGCAACGTCCACCAAGACGGAATCGAACACGACCATCAACACCAGCTCTTCTCCTTCGAACGAAAGCAAGAGCGAGACGACGACGAGCAGCACGACGTCCTCGCCCTCGCCGTAACTCGCAGGCGCAACTTCACATCCCGGCAAGTGTTCCTCCGGAGCAGCTCCGGCGGAAGACTTGTGCTGTGCCGCCGTCAATATTCGCCCTCCAGATGACGGCGCGAGATCAAGAATGGCGATGCCACATCAGTCGTTGAAGTTTCGTAGGGCACAACGCTTGACGCGCGCGTCGGAATTCAGACGGGTTCGCGACTTCGGCTGGCGGTTGCCCGGTAACCTGCTTTCAGTCGCCGTGTTGAAGGATCCGAGTCCTGATCCGCTACGTGTCGGTATCGTCACTTCGCGAAAGCTCGGGGCGGCTGTCGTGCGCAATCGCGTTCGCCGTCGATTGCGCGAGATTGTGCGACGGCACCAGCATGAAATCGCTGCTGGGACCTGCATGGTAGTCATTGCACGGCCGAGCGCCGCGGCTGCAAGCTACCATCGGCTGGAGGAGGAGTTGTTGCGCCTCGCAAGGCACGCTTCTATCCTAAACGCCTGATGTTCCGCGCGATTCGGCTACTCATTCGCATTTATCAATCCACACTCTCTCCGCTGCTTACGCTGCTGAGCGGACCCGGCGGCGGTTGTCGCTTTCAGCCAACGTGCTCAGACTATTTCTTGCATGCTCTCGAGGGGCATGGCCTTCTTTGCGGCAGTTGGCTCGGCATCAAACGCATCGCGCGTTGCCATCCGTGGGGCGGTTGCGGATACGATCCTGTGCCGATGCGGATCCGTGCCCGCCTTATTAGCGAGTAAAGTTAGCTGCAGGCGTCATGGATCGCACCGCTTGGATCGTCGTTACACTTTGTGTGATTGGGCTGATCCTGTGGGAAATGTATATTGCCAAGCAGACGCGGCCGAATCCGGCGATGGTGACGGCTCCGAGTCCGACCCCAATCTCGCCGCCGGAGATCGCGACTACCACACCTGGGCCGCTGGCTTCACCGATACCAGCAGCGACTGCCACGCCAGTGGCAACGGTTGCACCGTTTCAGGAGAAGATCGAGACGCTGCGCAATTCGGACGTTGAGCTGCGCCTAACAAATCGCGGTGGCGGTATTTCTCAAGCCGTGCTGCTGAACCATAAAGCGGAGGGTGACCAGCGCGTTATCTTAAACTCCCGTGAACGCGCCCCCATCGGAGCGCTGCTCGACAACCCGGCTGCACCGTTGCTGCCGGAATTTAAATTGACGCGTCAAGGTGACGCTGTGCAGTTGGAATGTGCCACGGCTGAGCAGGTACTCGTTCGCAAAGCGTTTTTCTTCCGAACATCTGCCGCGCGTAAAGATGAATTCGTCGCCGAGTTAGATATCGATCTTACCAATCAAGGCGCGCAGCCCTACGCGAAGCCAGGCTACTTTGTCGCGCTCGGCTCGGCCGTGCCGATTCACCCCAGAGATTATCCATCCTATACGAGGCTGGTTTGGTGCGTCGACGGACGGGCGAGGGGCATCGATGTCGGGTGGTTCGCTGGCGGTGGTGGTCTTTTCGGTATGGGGCAAAGGCCAGCCCAGGCCTTCTATCAGCAAAGTGTCGCTGGTGGCGAGTGGGTGGCAGTCAGCAATCAATTTTTCACGACGCTGATCGCACCGCTGAGCACGAAAGCAACAAGTACGTGGGCTCGCCGTTTCGAAATCCGCCAGTGGCCGGAACAGAAAGCGTACGGGATCGAGGGCGCGTTGGGAATGCCGGGTTTCGAGTTACCGCCGGGACAAACTTATCGTGCGAAATTCGAGCTCTATCTTGGTCCGAAAATTTACCACAGGCTTGCCCAGCTCGAGCACGACGAAGCTGAAATCATGGATTTCGGCATCTTCAAGCTGATCTGCCAATTCCTGCTGAATTTCATGAACCTGCTGCACAGCTGGTTCAAAGATTACGGTCTGGCCATTCTCGGGTTGACCACGATTATCAAGCTCACGCTCTGGCCAATCCAAAACCGGGCGAACCGGTCCATGCGCCAGATGGCCGCGCTCTCTCCCAAAATG
>DASQXY010000266.1:0-2243 GCA_035639455.1 Chthoniobacterales bacterium
TGGAAGAAGTGCCGGAGGACCCGGACGCCGAAGAACGCGAGCCGGATTCGGCCGCGGACGAGAAATTCAAGGAAGAGTTCGATAAGCTCGCCAAACTGGATGAGGAATGGCGCGATTACATGGCGCAATCGAGCAGCTATAGTGGCCGCTCCCAGGAAGCGGAGGACAAGCGGCAGTTCTTCTTCGACTCGATCGCCACGCAGGAGACGCTGCAACAACATTTGATGGCGCAACTCAACCAAACGGCCTTGAACGCAAACGACCGCAAGACGGCCGAGCTCATTATCGGCAACATTGACGACAACGGTTTTCTACAAACCACGCCCGAGGAAATGGCGCTCAACACCGGCATACCACAGGCCGATTTCGAAAACATGCTTACATTGATCCAGAGTTTTTATCCTCCCGGCGTAGGCGCGCGCGATTTGCGCGAGTGTTTGCTTATTCAACTAAAGCGTGAAGGCCGGCAAAACACCCTCGAGTACAAGATTGTCTCCGATCACATGCAGGATCTCGGGAAACGCCGGTTTCCGGAGATCGCTCGGCGCATGGGTATCAGCGTCGAGCAGGTCCAGAAGTGCGCGAATAACATCGCGCGGCTCGATCCAAGGCCTGGCCAAATCTTCGCCGCCTCGCCGCAAAATTATGTTCTGCCGGATGTGACAGTGGAGAAGGTGAATGGTGAGTACCAGGTCATCCTGAATGGCGAACAGATCCCGCACCTGCGCATCAGCAACACCTACAAAGACATCATGGCGCAGGAGGGCAACGGCAACGAGGTCAAAGATTACATCCGGGACAAAATCCGAAGCGGCAAATTTCTGATCAAGTCGATTCACCAACGCCAACAAACCATCTCGAACATCGCTCACCAGATCGTGAAACGGCAGCGCGAGTTCTTCGAGCACGGCTCGTCCCACCTCAAACCGATGACGATGGTGCAAATCGCCGACGCCGTGGGAGTACATGAAACCACAGTGAGCCGTGCGATCTCTGGCAAATACATGGCGACGCCGCAGGGCGTGTTCGAGATGAAATACTTCTTCACGCCCGGATATCAGACTTCGAGCGGCGAATCGATGAGCAATACGAGCGTCAAGGAAGCGATCCTCGATCTCGTCAAAAGCGAAGACGGTAGCGCGCCGCTCAGCGATAAGGAGATCGTCGAAATCTTGAGCAAACGCGGGATACCAATCGCCCGCCGCACGGTCGCGAAATACCGCACTGAATTGAATATTCTGCCGAGCAACATGCGGCGGAAATATTGAGCCTGCGGCTCGCGTGATCGGTGAAAGCGTTGAATTTGCAGCGATGGGTTGCGCATTGGCTTGTGGAAAACTCTTTAACGCTTCAACGCTTAAAGGTCCTCGATGAATGCTTCCGTTCGTGAGCGGGCGATCGCCGAATGGCGCGGATTACCGACAAAAATAGCGGAGTCGGATTGCTGGCAAGCCACGGCGGAGTTGTTGCCAAAGATCATGCACCGGCTCGGCTTGAAGGAGCGCTTGCAGGAATCGGAGATCATGGATGCTTGGAGCCACATTGTGGGTGAGTTCATTTCCGCTCACTCCACACCGGTCGCGTTGCATGAAGGCGTGCTCTATGTGCGCGTGCTCCAGCCGGCGCTGCACTACGAGCTGGAACAAGTGTCAAAGATCGACATCTTGCGCAAACTAAAGCGGCGCTTCGGCGGCAAAAGAATTAGCGACGTTCGCTTCCGCGTCGGCTGAGCTGATCTCAGGAACTTTCTCCCGCCTACTCCGTAGAACAGGACGGAGTGCGCAATTGTCTCAGACCGTTTCGCGAATCGGCGGTCAACCGGTACTGCCGGCTCTGTCCGCCGATGCAGTTTCCGCCAGACGTGGACGATTATTGCGAAGCTTTAACCGAGCTCGGTCGCGCGATGATCGATGACGGCTCGCGTGTATCCGATGAGCACCCGGAAATTCTGGTGGACAGCGGGTACACTTACTTTGGCCAATTCATCGCGCACGATCTAACCAAGGATGTTAGTTCGGTGGACGATGCATGGCGAAAGGAACCCGAAGAGTTGGAGAACCTGCAGACACCGAAGCTGGACCTCGGCACATTGTACGGCGGTGGACCGGAGAGTTCACCAGAGCTTTACGAAGACGACGGAGTGCGGCTGAAGATCGGCTGCGAGCGAAACGGCCGACATTCATTCGACATTCACGTTCGCGCCGATGGCGGGTGCGTTCTGGCCGACGAGCGCAATACGGAAA
>DASQXY010000267.1:0-19779 GCA_035639455.1 Chthoniobacterales bacterium
CCGTGATCATGCTCCTTATCGGCTTCGTTGCTAAGGAGACGGCGACAGTTTAAAGCTTTTCAGACTTCCTGGAGGCCCGGCGGCAAACGCGATTGAATCGCTTCGCCGCCCGCGCATTTTTGCGTGTGTGCTCGAATCGATCCCGGATTCCTATGTCACGCGCCTCAATCTAGAGAAAATTTTTCGTCGCGTCGCACCGCTGCATGTTGACCTGGGCTGCGGCGAGGGCTCCTTCCTCTGCGCGTTGGCCGAGCGCCACCCGGACGAAAATTTCCTCGGCATCGAGCGGGTGAGCCGACGGGCGATCAAAGCCTGCCGGCGGGCGCGAGCACTTGAGAATGTTCGCGTCCTGCATCTGGATACTTTGTATGCTCTCCGCTGCTTATTTCCGGAGAGCTCAGTTGCGGTTTTTTACCTGCTTTTTCCCGACCCCTGGCCGAAACGCCGGCATAACCAACGTCGCCTTGTGACGATCGACTTCCTAACGGCTATTGAAGTTGCGCTCGAACAAGACGGCATCTTTCGAATCGCCACAGACCATCTCGACTACTTCCGGCGGATCGAACGCCTCCTCGAGCTTGCTCACCTTGAGCGATCAAGTTGCTCGAGCTTGGAGGTTCTTCCGTCCGATCATATCGAGCTTCCGCTCTCAAAATTTGAGCGGCGCTTCCGGGATGCCGGCGCGCCCATTTATCGGTTGGTGCTACGGAAAACTTCACGGGTCACATAGGCCCGGGCCTTCCATTCACGGAGGCCAAACTGCAGTTCGACTGCGCCGGTTTCATCTTGTCGAAACAATTTGATCCCGCGTGCACGCACGCGGGCGGCCCAATCATCCGGGATGCGCTCGGCCTCGGGAAAATCGCGGGAAGTTGCGATTATGAGCTGCGGCCGAACTGCGTCGAGAAATCGCTCGGACGCAGAGGTGCCGGAGCGGTGTTGGCCTTTAATTAAGATATCGCTGTGCAAATTCGTGCCCGAAGCGATCAGCGCATTTTCTGTCCGCCGGCCGGCATCGGAGGTCAGTAAAAGCTTTGTGTTTGGTGGCACGGCTACTTGCATGACAGACGCTTCGTCGTCGGTATTCGCTTCGGCGAATCCAGACGGCGGATGCAGCACGCGCACCGTGACTTCGCTTGTGACGGCAAGCGTCTCACCTGCAACCATTTCGCGCACGTTGAGGTTACGTTGCTGAAAAATTGTGCGCAGGCGCCGGTGTGTTAGCGAACGATCGGGCGCCGGATTGTCGATCAACTGTGGTCGTGCAAAATCCTCGAGCAACGCTAACCCGCCGCCGATGTGGAGCGAATCACCGTGTGTCAACACCACATGATCGAGGCGGTTCACGCCACTAGCATGCAAATACGGCCGGACCACACGCTGGTAGTCACGTTCACTTCCGCAATCGACGAGCCAATTGCGGCCGCGAGTGCGCAGGTGAATTGCTGCTCCTGCGCCGAGGTCCAGCACGGTCACCATCACCGCTGCATTCGAAGGCCAGCGTGGATGCGCGACATAGTAGTGCCCACCCGGCAGCTGTGCAAACAGATGAACGCTGCCGAGGACGAGCCGCGCGAGGCACCAGTTTGCGTCGTTGAATAAGATGGACAGGCCCGGCAAAAGCGGCGCCGCTACGATTGACAGCAGCGCAATCGCCAGAATGAAAAACGCAATTGGCACGACGACCAGATTCGCAACAAGTGATATCGGGGTGACGAGATAGAAGTAGCACAGAACCAAAAGCAGTGACCCAGCCCATGCGGCGAATGAGACGGACGCAGCGCGGCACAGCCACCCCAACCCGGTTTCCAACCAGCGCCGGGGACCCCGGATCAATGCCGCAGGAAGGAATGCATCGGCCGCACTCCATCGCCACAGCCAGGCGAATAGCAAATCGCTGAAGACGATAATCGCTCCGACGACCGCAAACGACAGCTGAAAGCCAGTGGAAAACAATTGATTTGTGTCCCAGCACAAGATCAGAAACGCAGCCGCCGCCAGGCTATTCAGACTGAACACCTTCCGCTCGGCAAAGAAACCGCCGAGCAGCACGGAGGTCATCACCGCAGCACGCACGCTGGAGACGTGCAAGCCGGTAACCGCCGAATAAAACAGCAGCAGCGGAACAATCAGCGCCGTTGCCCATTTGCGGGGCAACTGAGCGACGCCGCTAAGTATCCACAAAAGCCGAGCAACGATGCCGACGTGCAGGCCTGCTACCGCAAATAAATGCAACGTGCCGGTTTGTTGAAACGGCTCCTCGATATCTTCTGGGGTTTGATGCCGCTGACCAAGTACGATCCCGCTGAGGAAGGCTTGCACATCGGGCGCGTTCTCCAAACCGCGGCACAATGCCCATTGCATCCACGCGCGCGATTGTTGGGCGAGGCGCAATATCGGGTTGCCAGCGCCGTGTCGCAGCAGAACGCCGGCTTCTGGATAACGTACAAATAACAGTCGGTGAACGTCCCGACGCGCGAGGTAGTTGCGCATGTCAAATTCACCGGGATTGCGCGATGGCGCGATTGGCTCGGCGATTGCGAGTAGTTTGAGCTCGTCTCCAAACTCGGGCGTGCCACGCCAGCGAACGAGGCATGTTGCGCGCGTCGCTGCGACCTGGCCTTCGAGCTCAATCGATTTCAGAGCTAATAGAAATGTTGCGAACCCGCTACGTGCAATCTTCGGCTCGGTAACGGCAGCCCCGATAGCAGTCACCACGCGAGCACGCTCACCCAACTGCTTCGCTAATCGCTGACCAGGTGTGTCGTGCGTTCGGAAAATGTGGAGTAAGAAAAAACCTAACCCGACCAGCGCGTACGTCGAGGTCAGACGCGGCCAGCTGTAGGCTGCGATTGCGACAATCGCCAGGATAGCGGTGACCGGCAGCCATGCAGCAGGAACGACCGTGACGCGGTCTGCCGACAAAACTCCAGCGCCGGCGGCAATCACCAAACCAACAAACGGCTGGCGCGTGCGCCAACGGCTTGGCCGGCCCGTCATATCGCTTCCCATCAGCGGCATGGTGCGATCTCTTCTACGGGAAGGCGCCGCGGAAGTTTCTGATGTGTGGCCAGCCGGACTTGCATACAGCCTCGCCCCGCCGGCATAGTTTCGACAGTGCCTGAGCTTTTCAGCGAAAAAGATGCCGATTTTACAGCGGAAAACTCAACCGCGCCGCTCGCCACCCGCCTGCGGCCGCGCTCGCTCGAAGAGTTCGTCGGCCAGGAACACATCCTCGGGCCGGGGAAACTGCTGCGTCGCGCCATTGAGGCTGATCGTTTGCCGTCGGTGATCTTGTCGGGGCCACCAGGCACGGGTAAGACGACGCTCGCGCACATCATCGCCGACCTGACGCATGCGAAATTCGTAAGATTAAGCGGCGTTGAGAGCAATGTCGCGGAAATGCGGCGTGTTATCGCTGCCGCGACCAATCGCCTGCGGACATCGCGCCAGAAGACCATTCTGTTCATCGACGAGATTCACCACTTCAACAAGGCGCAGCAGGACATCCTCTTACCCGACGTGGAGAGCGGAAGCCTGCGCTTGATCGGCGCGACGACGTACAATCCGTTTTTCTACGTCAACAGCCCGCTCGTCTCGCGCTCGCAGGTTTTCCAGCTCCAGCCGCTCCGGGTCGAGCAACTGGAGCTGTTGGTCGACCGCGCGCTCGCCGACAAAGAGCGCGGTTTGGGCAATTACAACGTCAAAATTGACCACGAGGCGCGGCGGCATCTCGCTACACTCAGCGACGGCGACGCGCGGAAATGTTTAAACGCGTTCGAAATTGGCGTGCTCACGACACCCGCCGATGCACACGGCGTGATCCATTTTACGCTGGGCGTCGCGGAGGAGAGTATCCAGCAGAAAGCAGTTGTTTACGACCGCGCGGGTAATGCGCACTACGACACAATCAGCGCCTTTATCAAAAGCATGCGCGCCTCGGATGAGACCGGCGCAATGTATTGGCTCGCGAAAATGCTGCATGCCGGCGAAGACTTCCGATTTATCGCTCGTCGCATCGTTATTTTCGCGAGCGAAGATGTTGGCTTGGCCGATCCGGAAGCGTTGCCGCTGGCGATTGCGACTCAGCACGCCGTCGAGTTTGTCGGCTTGCCTGAAGCACGGATTCCGCTCGCACATGCGACCGCGTACATGTGCCGCGCAAAAAAGAGTCGCGAAGCCTACGACGCGCTCAGCGCCGCTACCAAAAAGATCGAGACGGAGCGAACGCAGCGCGTACCTGAACATCTCAAGAACCTGCACTTGCCAGTCAACCCTGAGGAGTGACACAGATCAGACCGCTGAGTTGTTGACTTTGCTGACGCGCCTAACTAAAACGCGCGAATCATGGCGATGGTTCATGTCAGCCGCGGCGCGACGACCTTTGGCGCTTTTTCGGAGGAACAAGTGCGCGAAGGACTGCGCACCGGCCGTTTTATCGCGAGCGATCTCGGCTGGCGCGAGGGCATGGAGAGCTGGCAGCCGCTGTCGCAGTTCGCCGAATTTGCAGCCGAAACCGCAGCGGCGCCAAGTCCGCCGCTGCCGCCGCCAACAACTGCACCAGCTCCCACTGCGGTTTTTGGGGAAGCACCACCATTGCGCGTCGGCCTGCCATGGGATGAGCGCGACCAAAAGGGCTGGTTCAATGCCTTTATCGAGACTTTGCAGATGGTCCTGACGCGGCCTGACTATGCGTTCCGCGCCATGAAAGTGGAGGGCGGCCTTGGCGGCCCGATCATTTACGCCCTGATCGGCGGGTGCGTGGGTGGGATTATATCGTTTCTATTTTCGCTGATTCTGCAATCACTCGGACTGACGGCAGCGCGCCACAACACCTTCGCGGTGTTGACCGGAATCGGTGCTGGGTCGGTTGTTTTCATAATCCTCCTTCCGATCATTATCATCCTCGGCCTGTTTATCGGCGGCGCCATCGTTCATTTCTGTTTGATGATTGTCGGGGGTGCCAACAAAACGTTTGAAACGACCTTACGCGTTCTGGCCTTTACCCACGGCTCGACCGGTCCATTGCAAATGATCCCGCTCTGCGGCGGCATTATCGCCGGAGTGTGGGGACTGGTCGTCAACTGTATCGGGCTTGCGCGTGCGCACGAGACCGAAACGGGTCGCGCGGTGCTTGCGATTTTCCTTCCCCTTATCGTTTGTTGCGGTGGTGCGATCTTGTTGGCAATTCTGATCCCTACTGCGATTCACTTCGGAAGCCAATAACGCGTTCCGTGAAGTCCGAATGGCGGCAGCTCGCGCCTAACGAGCTCGATCACGAGCTAATCTGGCTTACGATGTCCTTAGCCGGTGTTGGTGTCAGCGCCGCGTGGTTGCGAGCCGGATTCCCGTGGCCCCGGTGTCTCTTTCATCAGCTTACCGGCTTACCTTGTCTGACGTGCGGCATGACGCGCTGTGCGGTCGCGTTCTTTCACGCTGATTTCGCAGCAGCGGTGCAATGGAACCCAATTATTTTTCTGAGTCTCTGCGGAATATCGATCTTCGACCTGTATGCGATTATTGTGCTTATCACACCCGCACCTCGGTTGCGCATCCGTTGTTCTCCAAGCACCGGCAAGTACGCGCGGCGCGCGGTTCTTGGCGCGCTCGCGGTGAATTGGATATATTTGCTCGCGCATTGGCGTAACTTCGCCTGATGCGCGTCCCTCGCGTGCGAGCAATTCCCTGATCAAACCACTTCTGGCGGCGCGGTCATCCTCCTCTCCCTCAGAGGCACAAAGCGGGTGGCAAGCGCCAGCGTTACCAGTTCCAATACCGATGGAATGCGGCATGCAAGATCGGCATATTTGGGCCGCGTCAATTCGGGCGGAAGTTGAACCGACACGGTGTCGGCGGCGACGAAACACGGTGCCGCGCGGGCATGCGAGTCTCATTCGCTGGAGACTAACACGGATAAGCACGGATCAGAGCCAGCGGGCCGCCACATCATCTTCGGAATCAATGTGAATCTGCGTTGATGTGTGGCTAACCTATTCGATGCGGATTCTCGTCAGCGGTGGCGCCGGGTTCATAGGCTCACACCTCACGGAGAAGCTATTGTCCGCCGGCCATGAGGTCGCCATTTTGGACGACTTTAATGATTTCTATGATCCGGCGATCAAGCAGGCAAACATCGCTGGGTTTGCCAAAAATACGCGCGTCCACCATGTCGATCTGCGCGATGACGCCGCGGTGCAAAGCGTATTCCGGCAGGAGAAGTTCGACGCCATCGCGCACCTCGCCGCGCGCGCTGGCGTTCGACCGTCGATTGCCCAGCCGCAACTCTATTACGAGACAAACGTCAATGGTACGCTACACCTCCTCCAAGCCGCTCGCGGGACCGGTATTGACCGCTTTATCTTCGCCTCGAGCTCATCGGTCTACGGGATTTGCAAAAACGTGCCCTTCTCTGAGGAGGAACCTCTGATGCAGACGATCAGTCCTTATGCAGCGACCAAGATCGCAGGCGAATTTCTCTGCTCGACCTTCTCGCACCTCTACAAGATCCGCGTCATCGTGTTGCGCTATTTCACGGTTTACGGCCCGAGGCAGCGGCCCGACCTCGCCATCCATCAGTTCACACGAAAGATCTACGCCGGCAAGCCGATTGACCAGTTCGGCGATGGCACTACACGCCGCGATTACACCTATATCGATGACATCATCCAGGGCACAATGGCCGCGCTTGAGTACGACGGTGCGCTCTTCGACGTCTTTAATCTCGGTGAAAGCCAAACCATTCAGCTCAGAGATTTGATCACCGCAATCGAGAACGCGTTGGGTAGAAAAGCCGACATTAACCGATTGCCCGAGCAGCCGGGAGATGTCCCGCTCACGTGCGCCGACATTTCGAAAGCAAAAAAACTGCTCGGTTACAATCCAACAACGCCGCTGGAAAAAGGCTTACCGCGATTCATTGACTGGTTCCTCGGTTCGGCGCGGACCAAGTGAAGATCTCGATTTTGTAGATGCCGATGCAACACCTCCGGTTCGATCAACGCGCCTGCTTCATCGCCGGCCAAGCGAAATCGGGCACCACTTTGCTTGTCGCCCTGCTCGACAGCCACCCCGAGCTGCTCGTCCTGCCGGAGGAGACCGCCTATTTTCCGACTGTGCTGACAAAGTACGCATCCCGGGGCCGCCGTGCGCAATTCGATTACATCACCAAACACTCGCTGGCCAACGTGCTCTTCGGCGGTAAATGCAAATGGAGCAGGCGCGATTACTCCTATTTCCCCACGGCGCGTTTGCTTGAAACTTTCGAGCGGCTCGCCTTTGATCCGGCAAACGCCGAGAAGGACTTGCTCGTGCTTCTGATGGAAGCGTATGCAGCGACGCTCGGTCGATCATTCGATTCGGCGCGGCGTTGGGTGGAAAAGACGCCAGCCAATCGTAGATGCCTCCCGGCCATCCGTAAACGTTTCCCGCATGCCAAGATTCTCGTCACCATGCGGGATCCGCGCGCGATCCTCGCCGCGCAGATCGCGCTCGAGAGAACGCGGCGGCTTGGGACGTTTTCGACATACCACTGCATCAGCCACTGGCGGGAGGCGGCGACGATTGCGCTGCGCGCGATGCGCGGGTATGACCCGGACACGCTTGCCGTTCCCTATGAAAAGCTCGTGGTCGAAACGGCTGGCGTGATGAAAAGGGTCTGCGCGTTCCTCGAGGTAGCATATGATGCGGCGATCGTCCTCACCCCGACGAAAGCCGGGAAATTCTGGGCCGGTAATTCTGCAGCCGACACTTCATTTGCCGACATCAGCACCGAACCGTTGACGAGGTGGCAGAGCGACCTATCGGAGGAGGAGATCGGCTGGGTAGAATGGCATTGCCGCGATATGATGCCCGCTTTTGGATATGCGCCGAGGCTCAGCCGACGCTCCTTGCGTTATTTCTTCAAGCCGGTTCGGCTTGAGCGCCCGAAACAGTATCTGAAATCCCGCTTCTACTCGCTGCGCGACGACTGGCTCCGCCGCTAAACCTCACTTGCAATCGCCCGCCCCACAGGCGATAATCGGGCAGAGATGTCGGGAATTGTTCGACGATTCGGACGTCCACTTGCCATAACGACTGAGGTTTCTTGGAATCCATGATGCCAGTTTGTGCATCGTTACGGTTTCGTTCCCTGGCGGCGGCGCATTCCCGGCACGACAAGGCGGAGTTTCCGACGGCGTCGCGACGTACATGCATTTTGCTTCAACGGACCTCTCGAGGTTTGCGCGCCCAGGACGGTGTCCCGAGCGGTTTCGGGGCGCTCCGCCCATCCAACAATCCGGTAAACTTAAAACATAACCATGAACTCGCATTCATCCGGGAGACGCTCGCGTCGTTCGCGCGGTGGTTCCCGTTATCGGGGCGATCGCCATCGGCGCCAGGAGAGCGCGCAGGCGAAAACGCCCAGGAAAACATTCTGGCAGCGGCTCGCTGCACTTTTTGGCGACGGTAAGACAACGAAGACTCCGGCAGGCTCCGGTCGCAATGGCGCTCCGACGCCGCGCCCGCAGCGTAAGCCAGAGCCGGTCGAAGTCACATCACCGCGCCTTTATGTAGGCAACCTGTCGTTTGAGGCAACGGAAAGTGACCTTTTCGAGCTGTTCAATGGCGTCGGACACGTGCAGAACGCCGAGATCGTGAGCTATCGTCACAATCAGCGCTCGAAAGGATTCGCTTTCGTGCACATGCAAACGATCGAGGAGGCGAAACGCGCCGTGCAAGAGCTGCACGACAAGGAGTTCCTCGGGCGCAAGCTCGTCGTCAGCGGTGCGAAATCGGCTGAGCGTCAGTCGCGTAGCTAAGGATAGTCACGTCACATCTGCGAACCGGAGGCGACGCGGAAAGCGTGTCTCCCGGCTTTCGTTTTCGCCGGCGCAGAAAACGCCGAACACTGAACGCCCAATGCCCAATGCTACTTCAGCGGCTTCGTTCGATATTGGACGTTCAGCGTTCCACGGTGACGGTTTTCTTCTAATTTTTGAAAGGTGTCTTCTTCATCGTCGGCCCGACGGCCTCGGGTAAGTCCGAACTGGCTGCTGACGTAGCCGCTCAGCTCGGCGCGGAGATTGTCAATGCTGACGCATTTCAGATTTACCGGGGGTTCGAAATCCTGACGGCGAAGCCGGATGCCGCTACGGTCGCCAAGGCGCCGCACCATCTCATCGGGACGATCGCGATTTCGGAAGAGATGAACGCAGAAAAGTTCCGACGCGCGGCTTGGCAGGTGCTTGCCGATGTCCGCGGCCGCGGAAAGCCGGTGTTGGTTGTCGGTGGAAGCGGTCTTTACATCAAGGCAGTGACCCATGGGTTGCATCGCGATTGGAAGAAAGTTGATGTCGATGCAGCGGGCGTGTTTGTGCTGCGCGATCGTGACGAGCTTTACGAACGGATCAATCGCCGCGTTAACGCCATGTTCCAGCGCCGTGTCATCGAGGAAGTGCGCGCCGCTGGCGCAACGAGCGCGACCGCTTCGAAGATGATAGGCTTGGGAGAGATCCGGCAAATGCTCGAAGGCAGGATGTCGATCTTCCAGTGCGTCGCCGCGATCCAGCAGGCGACGCGGCGGTATGCGAAGCGCCAGTTGACCTGGTTTCGGCACCAAACTAGTTTTCCGCCCCTGAATTTGTCGGCCCTCACGCACAAGGAAGCGGTGCAACGGATTTCGCAGAGAGCGCGGTGCTCTCTCGCGCGTTGACGGATGATTGAGACTTCCCCGCAGAAAAAACCGGAACGCGCACTGCTGATCGGCCTGGAAAAGGACGGTGTCTCGAAGTGGGACCTGCGCGATTCGATGGAAGAACTGGCGGAGCTGGCCAGTTCGGCCGGTGCGGAAGTCGTCGACACGGTCACGCAAAAATTGGACAAGCCGACCGCGCCCTACTACATAGGCCGCGGTAAGGCCGAGGCGCTGAAGCACGCTGTGCAAGATCGACAGGTCACTTCGGTGATCTTCGATGATGAGCTTTCGCCGGCGCAGGGTCGGAATTTGGAAAACCTGCTCGCGCGCAAGATCCTCGATCGCACGCAGCTCATTCTCGACATCTTTGCCCAGCGCGCGCGCAGCCGGGAAGGTCGGTTGCAGATCGAGCTGGCTCAATTGCAGTATTTACTGCCGCGCCTAACGAGAATGTGGCATCACCTCTCGCGCCAGACTGGCGGCATCGGCACCCGCGGCCCGGGTGAGACGCAGTTGGAAGTCGACCGCCGACGTGTGCAGGAACGCATCGCCCGATTGGAGCGCGACCTCGACGCAGTCCGCAAAACGCGCGCCGTGCAGCGGCAGGGGCGCAAACGACATCAGTGGCCGGTGGCGGCTGTCGTCGGCTACACAAATGCGGGTAAATCAACGTTGCTGAATCTGCTGACGGGAGCGGAGTTGATTGCTGAAGATAAGCTTTTCGCCACGCTCGATCCGACGACCCGCAGTTTGGTCCTGCCTAACAAACAGCGCGTGCTTTTGACGGACACGGTCGGTTTCCTGCGCAAACTGCCGCACACGTTGATCGAATCTTTCAAGGCGACGCTCGAAGAAGTGAGTGAGGCCGATCTGCTGATTCACATTGTCGATCTTAGTCACCCGCGCGCCGACGAGCAGATGGAGGCAGTCGACGACGTGATCAAGGAGCTGGATGCGTACGGCAAGCATACCGTGATCGTGTTCAATAAGATTGACCTGTTGCCCGACCGGGAACTGACCGATACGTATGTGAAGAGATTTCCCGGCAGCGTCGCGATCTCGGCGCGGACCGGCGAAGGAGTGAACAAGCTGGTCCAAGCTTTGCAGGACGCGCTCAGCTCATGGCGTTTGCGCTCACGTTTCCGTATCCCGGCGAATGAATCGGCGCTCCTGGCCGAGATTCATCGCGTCGGCCACGTCCTCGAATTACAGTACGAGGGCAATGATGCGGTGATCGTCGCCCACGTGCCTCCACATCTGGAAGCGAAGCTGGCAGAGTACTCCGCCTAAGAGCTACTCTCGTTGTTCGTTGCGCGAGCGATCGTCGCCGGGATGTTGGCCGATGCATCGCCTGAGTGAGTTTCTCGCACCCGTACGTTTGCAACAGGCGCCGCAGGTCATCCGCAAAATTGTCATCGCGGTGATTGGCATGACGGTGCTTCTGATCGGTGTCGCCCTGCTGGTTCTTCCCGGCCCTGCAATCATCGTGATTCCGATCGGGCTCGGTATTCTGGCGAGCGAATTCATTTGGGCACGGCGCGTGATCAAGCGCGGCCGGATTTTGGTGAAACGTGCAAGGCGCGTGGTCCGAGGTAGTCCGGCGACATGACGATCCGTAAGCGCGTTGCGCAGTTGATTGAGGTGTTGCCGCAGGTTTACCCCGGCGCACATTGCGAGCTGGACTACAATAACCCGCTCCAACTGCTCATCGCCACCATCCTCTCCGCACAATGCACGGACAAGCGAGTGAACAGGGTCACGCCCGGGTTGTTCAAGAAGTACCGCGCCGCAGCCGATTACGCGAAAGCGCCGGTCGCAGAATTGGAGCAGGCGATCAAGCCGACCGGATTTTTTCGCAATAAGACCAAGAGTATTCGTGCCGCAACCTCGGCAATCGCTGAGAAGTTCAAGGGGAGGGTGCCGGACTCGATGGAGAAGCTGCGCGAACTTCCGGGTGTTGGACGCAAGACAGCAAACGTTGTTTTAGGTAACGCGTTCGGCAAAAACGAAGGCATCGTCGTCGATACACACGTCGCGCGTCTCTCGCAGCGGCTGGGCTTAACGAAAGAGAAGGATCCCGCTAAAATTGAGCAAGAGTTGATGAAGCTAGTGCCGCGCGAGCATTGGACGAACTGGAGCCATTGGCTCATCTGGCATGGCCGGCGCCGCTGTTTTGCCCGAAAGCCAGACTGCCGCCAATGCGAAATTTTTCGACTCTGTCCGAGCGGAAAAGTATTCGTGCGAACCCGCCAGGCGCGCTGAGATAGGAACAGCCTTACCGCGGGTTTGCCTGTTGGGACTCAACCTTTGCCACGCGCGTGTCAGTCGCGCCTGACTTTTTGCGCAGCCGCTGAAATTCTTGTTCCAACTTTTTTAACTCCTCGTCGGAAAGTTCCTCCAAGTCGACGAGTTTATTGCGAGCGCCTTTCATCGCCCGAATGAGCTCATCCAGCTTCAGGTGAATGGCTTTGGCATCGCGATTTTGTGTGTTCTGGATTACGAAAACCATCAGGAATGTCACGATCGTCGTGCCTGTATTGATGATGAGTTGCCACGTATCGGAGTAATGGAATTTCGGACCAGTCGTAGCCCAGATCACGATGATGATAATGGCAAGCGCGAACGCCATTGGCGTGCCGACGAGAATGGACGCGCGCTGGGCGAAAACCCGGAAAGCGTCTCGGGTCGCACAAACAAAATCGTGCTCGCGTTCGCGTTCTTGCAGCTCTTGTTCTTGTGTCTTTTGCACGGGGTCACCTTAAATTCGCGCGCAGCTTTGAAACTGCGCGCACCAGATTGACAGTGACCTGTGCCGTTACCCGCCGCACATCTGAACCTCGATGACGCTTGGCAGGGTGAACCGTTAGGGCTACCGATGCTCGACGCACGAGTATGGGGGCCGCGCTTGCGTTTTTCCGCGCCTCCAGCGCTGGTCGAAGAATTTTATGTTGAGCTCCAGGATCAACTTGCACCGGTTGTGATCTACGGCTCTGGCGATTTTCATTATCTCACGGCGCTTTGGCTTCGGCGTGTTAGACGGCGAGTTGTGCTGGTGTCATTCGATAATCACCCCGACTGGGACATTCGCCCACCAAAATGGTGCTGCGGAGGCTGGGTGAATCGCGCGTTGGAATTGCCGCACGTCAACCTGGTTAGTGTGTGGGGGTGCGGTAACTTCGAGTGCTGGTGGCCGGCGAATCTGTTTGGTAACCGGCGCGCTGAGCATTCGGGCAAACTGGAAGTGCACCCCTGGGCGGACGAACGGCCGGTGAAAGATCGGCGCCGCCGCGGCGCGATTCTGCGCGAGAACTGGCGCGAGCATTTCCACAACTTCGTGCGCGAAATCGCCGGAGCCGCGGTTTACGTCACGATCGATTTGGATTGCCTGAGGGCAGACGAGGCGATCACAAACTGGGAAAGTGGCCGCTTCACAATTGTCGATCTGACGTGGGCCTTGGCACGGTTGCACGAGTTCACGCCAGTCATTGCAGGCGACATATGCGGCGCGTTTTCCAAGCCGGTGTATGCGCGCCGCAAACAGCGCTTCGCGTCCGAATGGGATCATCCGAAGCTTGTCGAGACAGCCGCCCCGCGAATCCGCGAGACTAATTTCGCCGCTCTCGAGCGTTTATGGCCGGCAATGACAAACTCGAATCGACCAGCCAGCCTTTAGCTCATGGAGACCAGCATTACTCCCGCGGTAATCAAAAGCACGCCGCAGGTCAGCCGCCAGGTGAGCTTTTCTTTCAGCACCGCCGCCGCCATTAGGGTGATGATGACGATGCTGAGGCCCTGGAACGGGTAAAGGTAACTGAGATCGAAACGTTGCAGTAAACCGAGATTGAGAAAGAAGGAAATTGTCATCGAAAATATCCCGGCGCTGAGCACGAACTTACTCCTGCGATTGCGAAACCCGGACGCGTTCAGTAGTTCCATGGCTCGCTTAAAAAACAGTTGGCCGGCTACGAAAGTGCTTAGCCATAGGAGAATGAGAATCGATGACCACAGCGTCATAGCCGCTCCTCCAGTCGCGCAGCCGGCTTCGCGACGATGATCAGCCCGATAACAACCAAAGCAATGCCACACCATCGACGCGGCGAGATCGTCTCTTCGAGAATGATCCAGCAGCTGATCGGCACTAAAGCATCAACCACGCGCGATAAAGGAAAGGCGATGGACAGCGGAATGTATTTCAAGACATACAGCCAGATCACCAGGTCGAGCATGATCAAAGCTATCGCCAGCCAGGTCAGGGGCGACGCCAGCCCGGTTATGCCAGTCCATGACCAGCTCTTTGACACGTCAGCGGTAGCATTGGCGCCGGCCTTTAGCAGCAATTCATACGCAAGCACGCCCAAGACATTCAGCACGAGCTGAAACCAAGGATTAAACATGCCGCGCGGTCCCTCACCCATTAACGCGATCTTGCACGATATCGTGCCGGGGAATCAAAGCTGATCCGCGTTTGCAAAGCGCCCCAGCACCGGATCGTGTCGTGTCGGCCCGAGAAACTTCACAATCCGGCCGAAGATCGGGTTTACAAGCCGTGAAGTGTGTCGCGTGTAAAGATCGAGCGGTAGCAATTCGCAGTGCAGGTGCAACTTCGGTTCGTAGTTTAAAGGAGTGCTGTAGTAATATTTGAGCCGGTGCTGGATCGCCCACCTGAGTACATCGCGCAGAGTGTAGAAGTAGAGCGAAAGCTTGAGCGCGACCGTGTAATCCAGGCCAAGGCACTCGTCGTAAATTGTGTCCCCGCAGAGAAGGGTAAAGCTAAACGCGACGATTTTGCCTTCCTGCCACCAGATGAAAAATCGTGTCCGGTCGGGCATGTCCCGGCTGATGCGGCGAAAGTAATCTTTCGTGAGCGTCTCGAATTTCATCGGCGAACGCTCATGCACCGCCAGGTATAGCGGGTAGATCTCATCGAGATGCGGCGTGATATCGCTGACCACCTGCATTTCGATGTTCGGAGCATGCTCTGCCTTTCGGAATTTCCGCCGCAGATCTTTGCGGGTGGCTTTGCTGAGCGTGGCGAAGAAATCATCGAAACTGCTGTAGTTCAAGCGAAGCCGTGTCAGCGGCATGCTTGGGACGCGCACGAAGCCGCTGGTTGTTAATCTCTGCAATGCTTCGCGGTAAGCGGATGGGAAATCCTTTAGCACGATGAGCGAAGCTTTGTGCGATTTCGCGATCGTTAGCAGTAGATCGCGAAGAGTTTCGGCGACCCATTCATTGTAAGCCGGAGCGAGGGTCCCGAGTTGGCCTTCACCCGCAGCGCAGCCGACCATCAATGCGCGCATCGTCAGGAACCGCGGAAAAACCTTCCGGGCAAGGTCGACAAGCCATCGCAGCGGACCTGCAATCCCTTCGACCAGGTTCTGGTTCACAAAGAAGAACGGCTGAATGGCCCCAATCGCTCCGGCTTCGTTCCTTAGAACGAGAAAGCGATGGTCGAAACCATTTAGCGTATCGGCGACGACCTCGTAGTAGCGGTGGTCCTTGCATCGGTCGCGGAACGTCTGTTGCCATTCCGGCACGTTTGCAAGATCAGTTCGCGACAGCACTTGGGGGACGCCATTCGGCGCTTCCAAAATTCTTTCCACGCCTCTTGCTAGGCGCGCGCCTCAAAATGCCGATTTTGGTCGCTGCCGGAAGAATTTGCGGCATGCGAATCAACATTTTCCACCCGCAGCACACCGCTCCGAATGTGCAGGTCGCGCTGGGGATTGGGAATTTCAATCCCTGCGGCCCGAAGATGTTTCTCGATGAGGTAATTCAGATCGCTCTTGAACCGCCGCGGGCGATAACTCATCTCCTGACTCCAAACCACCAGCTCAAAATCGATTGAGCTGGCGCCGAATTTCTCGAGAAACGCGTTCGGCGGCGGATCAGTCAGTGCGGCGGGATGCTCACGTGCAGCGGCGATGAGTGCTTCACGCACTTTGCCGACCTCACTGCCGTATGCAACGCCTACGGGTACGCGAAAACGCACGCGTGGATCGCCATACGTCCAGTTCGTCACCGGCGAGTCGATGAATTTCGTATTCGGCACGATCATGGCAATGTTGTCGTTGGTCATAATGACGGTGCTGCGCGCGCGGATTTGTTGCACCTGTCCGGCAATGCCTGCGACTTCAACGCGGTCGCCAATCGTGATCGGGCGTTCGGCAAGAATGACTAGCCCGCTGATGAAATTACTGGCAATGTTTTGCAGGCCGAACCCGACGCCAACGCCAACGGCACCTGCAAAGACAGTGAGCGCGCCGAGATGGATCCCGGTGTTCTCGAGCACGATGAAAACGCCGATGACCAGAACGATGTTCGCGATGATCTGCGAGATCGCATATTGCAGCGAGCGATCGAGGCCGCTATTCGCGAGAAATCGGGTAAACAGAAAACGTTTCGTCCTCGAGGAAATCCAGAAGACGACGATCAGCAGGCCAACGAGCAAAAAAGCCTGCAGCAGGCTCAAGTTGATGCCGGCCAGTGGCTGACTCCAGGAGAGCGGGAGACCAGCGGCGTTGATCGCGCTAACGGTGAAGAAAACGAGCGCCGCCAGGCTCAGGATTGTCGTGACGATCGCGATGAATTTCGTTTCGAGCTTGAAACGGCTGAGAAACCGCCGGACCACATTGCTCTGCAATGCGCGCGCGATTGTCAACCCGATGACAAATAACGCTGCAAAGGCGATCAGCCCGAGAAACGAGACGTAATGGTCGCCGACGTAAAACAGCGGCCGCTCGAGCAGCGTCAGGTTCACTTTACGCTAGTCTGGGCGGGTTGAGACACTTCGCAACCAATCTGTAGCAGACAGCGCCAGCCTCCCAGCTGTAAATGGAGAAGCAACCTGCTTCCCCGACAGATTCATGCGGGCGCTTAAGCAGGCTACGATTCCGGCGTTGCGCCTGTGGACGCGGCACCGCTGCCGCCACTCTGTTGCTTGGCGCGTTCTTTGATGTAATTGATTACGTCGCCAACCGTCTGCAGTTTTTCCGCGTCTTCGTCCGGCACTTCCACGCCAAATTCCTCCTCGAAAGCCATCACCAGCTCCACGATGTCAAGCGAATCGGCGCCGAGATCTTCAATAAATGAGGCCTGCGGCGTAACCTGCTCCGGATTGACTCCGAGCTGCTCAACGATGATGTCCTTGACCTTCTCTTCAATTGATTTTTCCTCGGCCATAAAAATTCGCTAGGTTTGGAGGGCAAGGCTTACTCCACCCTCCAGAGCAGCGCAAGCAAAACAATTGTTTCCCGTGCCTTACCTTTCAGCGGTGGCGGACCGGTATTTTCGCGGAATTAAAAACGTTTCGTCTGTCGTTTTGCAGGCGTATGATCAATCGCCGCTGAAGGAGAAGAATGGCGCCTGAAGACAGCGATTTAATCGATCTGCTTGACCTGAAAATGTTACCCGCTTGGGTAACAGAACCCGCGGCAAGAGATTACTTCACTTACCCTGCGGAGGACAAGAGATTGCCAACCAGGCAAGCACCGATTCGCGTGCCGGAAAGGCGAATGCGCAAGGTTGGTCTGCGGCGCGAGCATCACGGCCGCGATGCGCAATATCGGCGCCGTGCGATGCAGAAGCGCGAGCGACGGCCGCAGCAGCTGCCATCTCCGCAAATCAGAGTGCAGTTCCTGCCGGAATCGCGCGCTGTTGAAACCGTCGCTGTCCAGATCAGAGCCGGTGCCGTCGCATATTCGTTGTTTTCGCTCGCTCGCCTGTTTCTGCAAGAGCCGCGGCGCTACCAGGTCCATCTTGCGGCAAAACCTGAATCGGCGTTGTTTCAGCTTGGAGAGAACGGCGCCATCTCAGTCAATCGCCAGTTTCTTGAGGACAATGCGTTTCGTTTCGCGCAAAGCGAGTTTTACAGGATCGAGACCAGCCAGAGCGAACCAATCAAAGGCAAGTTCACGAGCGTCGCGCACGATCGGTTAAGTGGAACGCTGCTCGGCCCAACTAATCATCATAGCTACCAACGGCGGTTGCGCAGCTTGTATGAACAGCGGTTCCGCCGTCGAATGAGTTTCGCCGATTACCAGCGGCAAATTCAGATTCTGACCGACCCCGCACTGGTGGAACGGTGGAAGGAGGAAGCGCGCACCGTTACGACCTACACGTCCCTGCGCGAAGAGCCGCCACTTATTTTCAACACCGCCGCCGAAGCGGAGCGGCATTTCCGCAAAACCTATTTGTCGGGGTTGGTGCGAAGAATTGAGGAAAGGACGATTAACGGCCTAACGAGTCGAGAGTTGCCGGATCGCGTCCTGCGGCGACTCGTCGAATACGCCTGGGTGGCACAAAACCGTTCGCCGTCGCAGATGATGGAGGAGCTAGCGACTCGCTTCCGTGCCGCCGGGTTGCACATCTTTCGGCATCGGCGCGGCATGCTGTTCGTTTCGCCGATCCGGCTCCGCGCGTTCGCGTATGAAGAACCGAGTGTGTCGCCGCACGTGCAGACGATTCTACGGACAATTGCTGAAAACCCGCGAACGAATCGGAAAGAGCTTGTCGACAGACTGTTTGCCGATGTGCCAAGTGAACAAGTAGAACCGCGCAAGCTCGCGCTTGCCGCTGATCTGCACTGGTTGATCGGCGAAGGCTATGTGATCGAATTCAATGATGGCTCCCTCGATCTGCCGCGGCGCAAACCGAAGAGAGTAGAGACTACTGTCTCCGCCGCAGAGGGTAATGTGCATCAGCAGGTCGAACGACTCGCCGGCGCGACGAGTTTGACCGGGACTGCGGAGTTGTAGTCACGGCCCTGCGGGCCAGCTGCGGACGCGCCACAGGCGCGTGGCTACAGATTAAATCGCGCCGGCTTTTTTTAGCGTCTTGTAGGCGCCGTTTTTGTTGATCGTCTTGAGGCCGCGTGCAGTCACACGCAGGCGAACGAACCTTTTCAGCTCCGGCACCCAAACGCGATGCAAGTGCAGATTTGGCGCAAACACGCGCGGCACATTTTTCGTTACATGCCTGCCGACGCCGCCCTTCTTTTTCGCCATGCCGCGGCGGTGAATGACGCTTCCGCGCGCTGCTCTGGACCCGGTGATACCACAAATTTTTGACATAAAATCCGCAGACGCGCGCGGAATGTGCTGCGCCCTCAATCAGTGGTCAAGCGATTGTTGAACGAAACGATCCGTTCGGGGGTCAAATGTTACTCGCGTCCATCGTGACGCGTGTGCAAGATCGACAATCACACGAGTGGACGATGCACAAGAGTAACCATAAACTTCGCATCGGGATCGTGGGCGCGGGCAACATTGTGCGGCAGCGCCACATGCCGGCGCTGAAGAAGCGATCCGACGTCGAAGTGGTCGCGGTCTCTAATTCGACCTACGAGAGCGGCGAGCAGTTTGTGAACGAATTTTGTCCTTCAGCTACACCCATGCGCAACTGGGCCGATCTACTCGCACTCCCGGACCTGGACATTATCTGGATCGGGACGCCGCCCTATATGCATTCGGCCGTGACGATCTCAGCGCTCGAGGCCGGCAAACACGTCTTTTGTCAGGCGCGCATGGCAATGGACCTGGCAGACGCCGAGGAGATGCTCGCTGCCTCGAAGCGGTATCCTGAACTGGTGACGATGCTCTGCCCGCCGCCGTTCGGCATGTGCGGCGATCTGCTCATGAAAAAATTACTCGCCGAAGATTTTATCGGCCGGCCGCACGATGTTCGGCTACAAAGTTTCACGAGCAACTATCTCAACCCCGAAGCGCCCGCGCATTGGCGCCAGAAAATCGAGATCAGCGGCTTAAACGTGCTTACCCTCGGCATCTATGTCGAAGTGTTGCACCGTTGGCTGGGAGAGATCACCGGCGTTTTCGCTCGCGGCAAGGTTCTGTTTGCCGACCGCCGCGGCTATAACGTGATCATCGCCGATTTGCTAAATATCTTATGCAAATTCGACAGTGGCGCAGAAGGCGTCCTTGAATTCAGCGGCATCAATGTCTCGGATGAAACCGATCGCGTCGAAATTTACGGTGACAAAGGCACATTGGTTTATGACTTTGGGACCGACAGAATTCGTGCTGGCAAATACGGCAGCCGCGAGTTCAACGATGTCGAGCTTCCGCCGGACCTGACGAGCGACTGGCGGG
>DASQXY010000268.1:0-4756 GCA_035639455.1 Chthoniobacterales bacterium
GTTCGTGTCAGGTCGCCCCAGTAACCGCTGCTTGGGTCGCGCGGGAAAATGTCGAGGATGATCAATTCGTTGGCGCGCAGCGGACCTGACCCGCGCTCGTGTGGATCGCACGCCTGATCGCCGCCGGCGGCGATCGTGTTCGCCGGCGTCCCGCCAGCGCGCAATATCGCCGTGTCGATCTCCGCACGCAAAATTTCGGACGTAAGTGCCTTGCCCGACCATCTCAATTTTTTATCCCGCGCAACTGTCGATCTTCGCAGCACATCCATCGCACGGGCCATGGCGACTTCGGTGATCCGCAAGGCGCGCCCGATCAACTTCAGCTCCTCATCGGTTTTCGCTTCGCGCTCCGGCCAGAACAAACCATTTGTCGTCGTAACAGCGACACGGGAGCGCGCGAGCTCGCGCGCGTAGCCGAGCGGGAAGTTCATCGGCACGGTTGCGCGTTTGACGCGGCGTTTGCGCAGAAAATGCGCAAGCACTTTCTCGAACGGCGGCGCCTCCTTCGACTTGCCCTGCACCTCGCGCTCGAGCTGATTGAATGAAACAAATTCGTTCACCCGAGCCGTTCGCCGCCCGCGGTCCATCTCCAGATCGGTCAGCACAATCGTGCGCTTGCCGTTTCGTTGGAGGAAAATGAACGGATCGCCCGCCCAGAACCGCGTCGCGTAGAGCATGTCCGCATCCTGATCGCTGGCGGCGACAATCAGGCGGGTGGCGTTGCGTCTGGCTTTGCTCATTCGCGGCCCCACACCATCGCCACGCTCGTGGTCAGGCTGCCGCCCATGTTAAACGTAAGAAAGCGTTTCACGTTTTCGATCTGCCGCGCCCCGGCTTTTCCGCTGAGTTGCTGATACGCGTCAAACACCTGGCGCACACCGGTCGCACCCACGGGATGACCATCAGCAATGAGCCCGCCGCCAGTGTTGACCGGAATATCGATCGCCATCTTGCCGCGCATTTTTTCATTCCGAATCTGCGGCAATGCGGTCGCACCGCTCTTTACCAGCTCAGTTCCTTTCCCCGGCTCAGCAAGACCGAGGATTTCGTAGACCACGATCTCGGTAATCGAGAAACAATCGTGCAGCTCCGCGCCTTGCATGTCGCGGGGCGTCAGGTTCGCCATGCCTAGCGCCTTCTCTGCCGCCTTCCGTGCGGTCGAGAACGTCGGCACGTCCTTTTTCTCGAGCGGAAGGTAATCAGTCGTATGCCCGAAGCCGAGCAGCCGCGGTATCTTGCTCTTGTCGCGGCCGAGCCGATCCAGATACTTTCCCGAGACGAGGACGACCGACGCGGCGCCGTCGGTGATTTGCGAGCAATCTGACACCTTCAGTGGCGGCGCGACGCTGGGATTCTCCTCCGACACTTGCGACGCGCAGTCGAGCGACAGATCCGCGTCGCGCATCTGTGCCATCGGGTTGAGGCGGGCGTGCGCGTAATTTTTCCACGCGACCTGCGCCAGGTCCTTTTCGCTCGCCCCGTATTTGTCGATGTAAATCTGCGCGATCCGCCCGAACAACTTCGGGAACATGAAATCGCCATATTCCGGCTTCTCATTGTGATAATCTGCCGCCGCGCCGAGCACGTCGGAGCCGTCGACGGCCGACATCGTTTTCTGCTGCTCGGCGCCGATCACCAGTACGGTGTCGTAAAATCCGCCCATAATCCATTCCGCACCGAGCAACACGGCCAGCGCGCCACTGGCGCAGGCCGCTTCGGTGTGCATTGTCGGAATGCCGCGCAGTTTTGGATCGATCTCCGGCACGAACGCGCCAAGCTGCAACTGTTTCGTGAACTGGCCGGCGTTGAAATTACCAACCGCGCCCGCCTGAATCTCCGCCGGGTCGATCTGCGCATCGGCCAGCGCTTTCTTGCCGGCTTCGATGATCAGGTGCCGGATCGTTTTCCCTTCCTTCTTCAGGTTGCGTTTAAAATCCGTCCGCGCACCGCCGAGGATATGAACCTCATTCATCACCGACTAACCTAGCTAATCATCGCACCGTGTCATGCCCAGGCGGGCGTGAATCTGCTGCTCATGGCCGTTCTTGCTCTGGCAGGTTGGCGACAGTTCGTCGCTCGGCCGGCTGCTCGAGTGTCGCGACAAATTGCTGAAAACGCCTTGAGAAGAGGTCGTGGCGCAGTTTCCAGTAATGGTCGATCCCTGGCGCTGCGACGTAGTGCTGAAGGAGGCCGCACCAGCCCTGCCAGATCTGCTCATCCATCAACCCGTGCACATGGTGAAAATGGATGGTCTCGAACGCTTTTAAAAATTGGAACGTGGAGTGAAAAAAGCGCGCCTGTTCTTCCGGCGACAAGCTCTGCAGATTTTCCAAACCCATTCGCCAGATGCGCGCCAACTCCGCATTTTCGGCGAAGGGCCTTGTTACATCGCGCAACGACGTCGCGGCGGTGTCTTGGGCTGCGACTTTCGCGATCCGGGTACTACGATGAACCTGCGCCGCAAGATAAAGCACCGAGAACACGACCGCGATCGAGCCGACCGCTTGCGAGATCGCGCTAATCGCTTCCCAGTCGCTCTGAATCATGTGGCGCGCCGCGCTTACGCGCCAGTGTGCTGCTGCGCCTTTTGCTTGCGCGGATCAGTGTCCGCGATGATCAGGCTGACCGCGTGCTGATTGAATCCTTTGAACCCGCCTTTGCGCTGCAGGTTTTCCAGATGACTGCCAATTGCACCTTCCCTCGCAAATTTCTGCAGCTGCTCGTCCGTGATTAAGTTCTTCGCATGCAGTTTCTGCAGGCGCTCGCGCCGCACCGGCCAGCGCTCGCCCTCGGTGAACGCCTGTTTCAGGAACGGAAAATCCGAGAACGGTTCCATCATGTTGATGCCGATACTGGCGAATTGGTCGCGCAACAAAGCATGATCGAAACGGCACTCCAGATGATGCATACCGGCTTCGAGGAGACTTTCGCCATGTAAGCCGCACCAGAGCTGGACCGTGCCGAGTGACTTCTCCGGGTTCAACTTTACGCGCGAGAAATCGATCTCAGTTTCCTCCGGCGTAAGATCGACATCCGCGAACACGACGATGCCTTCGATGGGCTGCTCGAGCACTTGCGCGCCCCACCCGGCTTCCGAGCCGGCGTAGTAACGTTCGCGCCGGTCGAACCCGAGCATCTCTAGCACCTTGATCAGGTCGACAAAGTACTCGCGCGAGGAGCGAAAGGTGTGATGGTCGTGGTTCGCCCAGCCAAGGCCTAGCGAGTCCTGCCGCAGCTTTTGCTCACGCCCGGCGCGGTTCCGTTTCTCCCAATAGCGCCGTTCTTCCTCAAAGAACAGGTGACAGGCCAAATCGCGCCCGACAAGATCGATAATTTCGCGAACACGGCTCTGGGTATAGGCGTAGCCTTCCGCGTCGTCCGCCCACAGCCGCTTGCGGGTTTGCCAGAGCTCCCGCGCCTCCAAGTACGATTTCAGGTCGATATCTTGCGGCACGTAGCCGCGATACCCGCGCCGCTCGATCGCGAAGAGTTGCGTCCCCTTCTCTTCGCCGACCGTAAGCTTGCGAAAACGTGAGAACGGCTGCCCTTCGATCTGGTTCGTGAGCCCGTGCGCGCCGGCAAAGTCAGCCACGAACTCGGGGCGAATCGCCAGCGCAAGCGGAAAACGGGCATTGCTCGGCGCGATCAATACGCGCGGCAACATGGCTGCTGGATGCCAGAGTGCGATGCATCGATCTTGCGTTTCGCCCAGCGAATCATCGACATAACCGAGTTCACGCAATTTTTTTTCATCCGCAGCCGGCAACAGCAAATGATCGGTCCAGTCAAGAATGAGCGTCCCGGATTCATCGCGCATCCTCTTCGCAAGTACGCGGGCGACATTGTTGCGCTGCAGAAACGCGTCAACCCGGTCGAGTATGAACTTTTCCGCTTCATAACAAAGCGGCCAATTAAATTTCGACTCCGCTGCGCTCTTATTTTTCGTCGGTGCTGCCGTAGCCATATGTCACAAATTCGTGCATCGTTTCACTGCTGTCATCCCGAGGTCGTCCCGATCACGTAAGGACCTCAGATGGAATGGAGCGCTCGCTAAGTTGAGAGATCCTTCGCTCCGCTCGGCATGACATTTCGATTCAGCCGCCAAAGGCATCCAGCCCCGTGATGTCGTGGCCGATGACGAGGGTATGGATATCGTGGGTGCCTTCATAGGTGTAAACGCTCTCGAGATTCATGAGATGCCGGATCACCGAATAACGGTCGGTGATGCCCACCGCGCCGAGTATGTCGCGCGCTTTGCGCGCGCACTCCAAAGCCATCCAGACGTTGTTCCGCTTGGCCAGCGAGATCTGCGCCGGGCCTGCCGAGCCGGCCTCCATCATCCGAGTAAGACGCAACGCGAGTAACTGCGCCTTGGTAATTTCTTGCACCATCCAAACGAGTTTTTCCTGCACGAGTTGGAAACCACCGATCGGTCGTCCAAATTGCTCGCGCGACTTGGCATAGGCCAGCGCTGTTTCGTAACAATCGATGGCAGCGCCAATGACGCCCCATGTGACACCGGCGCGCGCCTGGGAAAGACACGAGAGCGGCGCGCGCAGTCCCGATGCCTTGGCCAGTCGATTCGCCGCTGGGACGCGACAGTTTTCGAACCAGCATTCCGACGTGCGCGACATGCGCAGACTGAACTTTCCCTCGATATCTTGGGCGCGAAAACCAGGAGTGCCTTTCTCCACCACGAATCCACCCACCTGCCCCTCGTCGTCCTTCGCCCAAATCACTTTCACATCGGCGGTGG
>DASQXY010000269.1:0-9975 GCA_035639455.1 Chthoniobacterales bacterium
ATTCGCGCCAGAGATGACGTAGCCAGCGCGCGGCAGCGGATCGAAGGCGCGGACGTTGAATGACGCTATCTCGGAGTACCGCCGACAAGCCGTTTCAGCGATGACCAAAGGCGCCGCGCGGGTTCAACTTTTCCGGATCGCGCCACCAGCACCGGACAAGAGGCGTGATTCAAAATACTCCGCGTGAGATCGCCCATGATGTAGTGCCGTAGCATCCCGCGCGCTTGGGAGGAACCGGTCACGATCAGATCGTACTTTCCGTCCTCCGCCTCGGCGAATACCTGATCGATGACGATGCCGTGGCGGACGCGCACCTCGGCACGCACACCCAGATTCTGAAGATCGCGTTTTTGCCGGCGCAAGTGGGTGCCGAGCTCGGATTTCGACTGGAGCAGTCGATCGACATCTTCCTCCAGCCGCACGAGGTCCGCGTAAATCGCCGGCGGCTCGGCCATGACGTGCAACAGCGTGACGGACGCGTCAACCGCAGCGGCGAGCGTGCCGGTCAGTTGCACGGCTTGTTCAATAAATTTTTTGCCGCCGGTGCAGACGAGAAAACGCCGCAGGCGCGTGCACTCGCCAATCGCCACCAAGACCGGCGGGGCGATCGCCTTGATCACTTCGTAAGTCTTTTCCGAGCGCCAGTACAATCCGGTCGAGCGCGCCCGGCGCGAGCCGATGATTACCAGGTCGTATTTCGCCCTTGAGGTTTGATGCACAATTTCGTGAATGGGTTCCCCCGCACGCACCACCTCTTCCAACGCGATTTTGTCGGTGCGGAGCGATTCAGCCTCTTTTTCCAGGGCTCGGCGCAATGCTGGTTCGTCGGCCGAGGCTTCGATTATGCCGAGCAAGGTGGTCTTTGCCTGCAAAGGTCGCGCGAGCAACCCTGCCAAGAGCGTTGCGGTGTCCGATGCTGGTCTGCCATCGCTACAAATCAAAATGTTCATCGCATGTTAGAGTTTGTGGCCGGTGAGCAGGGTGTAAATCACGATCGCTGCGCCAATCAGTGGTAACGGGACAAACGCCAGGCGGATCTTCGGCCCGGCGAAATACTGGGTCGCAATCGCCCCAATCTGCGCGCCAATGGCGGCGCCGGTGTGCATGACCAGCGCGATCAAAATATCGACGTTGCCTTTGACCGCATGTGTCCAGGTGCCGTAGCTGGCGGAGATGACGATTTCGAACAAATCGGTGCCGACGGCGAGATGGGTCGGAATTCCCAAAACGTAAACCATCGACGGCATCCGAATGTAGCCCGCGCCGCCCCCTAGGAACCCGCTGAAGACACCGCCGACGAACGCCACGAGCAGGATGATCCAAAGCGAAATCGTTACGCCCGATGCCGGCAGTTTTATCATCGGCGCAAGCTTCAATCGCTGGATCGCGCTCGTGATGTGGCGAAAGGATGACGGATCATGTCTTTTTTCGGCCGCGGTTGGCGCTGCCCGGGTGCTTTTCGTTTGCCGCAAAGTTTTGCGGCTCTCCCAGATCATGAATGTGGAAATGCCAACGTAGACCGCAATCGAGACGATGCTCACGACAACATCGACATTGCCGGCGCGCTTCAATGCTTGAATCATCTGCGCGCCACATTCCGCGCCCGCGATCGTGCCGATCGCCATTAATAGCCCGAGCTTCAGGTCCACATTGCCCAGGGCGCGGTGTTCCTTTGCCGCGACGACGGATTTGCCGACGATGTGTGCGAGATCGGTGCCGACCGCGAAATTCCAGTGCATGCCCATCAACCGCAGTGCCGGGCCGGCAATGAAACTGCCGCCGACTCCGAAAAACCCGCCGAGAACCCCGATCAGAAAACCGACCACGGCGAGGTAGATCGGGCTGATGTGCGATTGCGAGATGGGAAAATCCATTGTCGACGCGGGTTCCTATCGTGTGCGAGCGCGGATGATGCGCAGCAGATACGTCGTCACGTTCTGGAGCACAACGGCTTGGCCGATGATGAGCAGGATGGCCACGCCTGCATAGGTGTAGCGATGGTGTTGTTGCAGTTGGAATAACCAGCCGCCGAGAAAATGCAGCACGGCAAAAAAATAGGCGACCACCAGCGCGGTGTAGACCACCAGCTCGATCAGAAATGCGCGTAACGTCCTGGCGGTGGCTTCTTTCATCTCCGTCGCTGACTATTCGCCTCTGCCACGCTGGGCGGTTGCGCACCCTCGCCGCAAGTCGCAAATTGCGTTGCGCCCCCCCCGTTTTCTCCTAACGTTCCACTTCGCAAAAAAGGGCAAATCATGGCTGACGTAGCGAACAAATACCCCGAGAATGTTTCGGGGAAGTTTTATGTCGATGACCAATGCATCGACTGCGACCTCTGTCGCGAAACGGCGCCAGCGAATTTTAAACGCAATGACGACGGCGGCCACTCCTACGTCTATAAGCAGCCGGAAACACCCGAGGAAGAAACGCTTTGCAAAGAAGCGATGGAAGGTTGCCCGGTCGAGGCGATCGGCGATAACGGCGCCTAGGCTTCATTGTAGCTCGCGCCGTCTCTCGGGCAGAAATTTCTGTAGAAGCGGCCGTCCTGAGCGGCGAGCTTAGCGGGTGGCCGCGCACGAAAACGCCCAACATTCCCGCCCGATTGCGCTCACCATCGCGGGCTCCGACAGCAGCGCTGGGGCGGGTATCCAGGCAGATCTGAAAACATTCAGCGCGCTGGGCGTTTACGGCGTGACCGCTGTCACCTGCATCGTGGCGGAGATTCCCGGCAAAGTTTCGCGGATCGAACCGCTAAGCCCGGCAATCGTGCGCGAGCAAATCCGTGTGCTGGCAAGCAGCTTCCCAATCGCCGCGATCAAAACCGGTCTGCTTTGTTCGGCAGCTATTGTTGACGCTGTTAGCCGAACAATTGCGGATTTCGGAACGCATGTCGCTCTTGTTGTCGACCCGGTGATGATCGCGACAAGTGGCGACGCACTGCTCGATAGAGACGCAATCACCATCTATGAAGAGGCATTGTTCCCGCGCGCCACGCTGATCACCCCGAACACCGATGAAGCTGGCGAGCTGCTCGATGAAAAGATACACAATCGAGAATCGGCGACGCGTGCTGCGCGCGCCCTGGCGGATAAATATGGCACGGCGGTGTTGTTGAAAGGAGGACATCTCGTCGGCCGACAAGCCGTCGATGTCCTCTGCGCCGCCGGCAAGCTCACGGACTTTTCAGGGGAATTTGTCCGTGATATCGCGACGCATGGGACCGGTTGCACCTACTCAGCCGCCATCGCGGCGGGCTTAGCGCGTGGTCTGTCGCTTGAGAAGGCCGTCGCGTGCGCGAAGCAGTTCGTGACTCAATCGATTCATAATCATCTCCGGTGGGGCGAAATCCACGCGCTCGATCATTCCCGCTTGCTGTAGCGACGGCGCTATCCGCCCTCAATGAACGTGCCACAGGCACGTGGCTGTAGACCGTCGGGCTTAGGATGGATGTTTTGTTCTTTGCTCCCAGCGCCTCAACTTCAGCGCCTCTTCAGCCGCCGCTGTTTCCGCTTGTTTCTTGCTGCGACCGGTCCCGTGCCCGAGCTCCTTGCCTTCCCACATCGCGCGCACGACGAACGTCTTATCGTGCTCGGGCCCGCTTTCAGAGATTGTTTCGTAAGCCGGGCTCGCCGGCGAGATCGCCTGCAACAATTCTTGCAGGTCGCCCTTCGGGTTTATGTCGACCGGTTCTTGCGCGATGCTCTCTAGATCGCGTTGCGCTTGGGCAAGAACAAACTTTCGTGCCTCGTCGAAGTTGCTGTCGAGGTAAATCGCGCCGATCAAGGCTTCAAACGCGTCCGCCAGCGCAGAGCCGCGTTCGCGGCCGCCGCTGGCTTCTTCGCCGCGACCCATCAGTAGATATCGGCCGAGATCTAGCGCGGCCGCGTGTGCGCGCAAAGTTTCGCGTGAAACCAATCGCGACCGCAGCTTGGTCAGTTTTCCTTCCGGCTCGCCGGTAAAATGATCAAAGAGATGTTCAGTGATAACCAGCTGCAAAACCGCGTCGCCTAGAAATTCGAGGCGCTGATTATCGAAATGCCGTTCCTGTGTCTCATGGCCAAGGCTCGGATGGGTCAGCGCCTCCGCGAGCAACAGCGGGTTGCGAAATTTGTAGCCAATCCGTTGCTCGAGTGGGTGCACGCTTATCGCTTCTGAAAAACTTCCAGCGAGGCAATGACGTCGAGCGCCCGCTGCAAAACGGGATCACGCACGGGAAGTTTCTCGCGTGCGCGATTCCGGTGCTGGGCATCAGCAGATTCAAGCTCCGGATTCGTGCCCGTGATCAAGGCCGCTTCGTTCAAGTGCGGGCGCCCCGTCTCGTAGACGAACGGCGCCATCCCTTTTTGCGCGCTCAACGCAAAGATTTGCCGTTTATCACCGGGCGACATTTCAACGGGTAGATCGGGCTTCAAACCATCCGGAAACAACACGCGACCATCGGCGGCAATTGCTTCGGCTGTGGCGACCCGCAGAATTTTGCCGCTCGGCAATGTCAGGTCGGCGTACTCAACCGCACGACCGGCGGTCGGCTGACCAACGAGGAGTGCTTTGTCATACGTGCGCAATGCCGCTGCCACTGCCTCGGCCGGCCCGGCAGTATCGCTGTCAATTAGCACCACCACTAATGGGCGCAGCGCAGGTTCTCGCTCGGAGTTGAACGCGCGATCCTGCCGCGCCGCCGGTTTGTGCAGGGTAAAGAGCAGTTTTCCTTTTGGGCAAAAGCGTTTTGCAAACTCCGCCGCGATAGCAAAATCGCTCGCACCGTCCCTCTCCCGTAGGTCGACAACTAGCGCGTCAGTTTTTTTGGTCACGAATTCTTCCAGCTTTCTGTCGAGTGCTGTGAGATTTGCGCTATTCAGTCCACCGAAGCGCATATATCCGATCCGACCTTCGAAAATTTCACTATAAAACGGCGGTGGCGACTCCGTCGGTGCGCTCGCCGCGCTCGATATAAGCTGCAGAGCGCGCGGATAGCGGACGACGAACCCCTGCAGCAACGCGCGATTGAGTTCTTCGTCGCTCAAGGCGTCGGATTTCACGAAATTGCTCTTGAACAGTGTGATCGCCGCCTGCGCGTCTGCTGGTCCCAAGGAATTGGCCAACTGATCCATCGCCAGAGTCGGGGTTGCAGTTGGCGTCGGTGATGCCGGCTCTGTCGTTCCAGTCTTGGGTGATTGCAGCTGCGCCACTATCGCTACGCCTAAAGACACCGAGACCGCTCCGATTGTTATCCCCTGAAACATTGCCCTCGATCTTTAACGATTCACCGCTGTCAGAGCAATATCAGGGCGGTACTGACAGTCCTCGAAGTAAATCCGCGATATAGCTTCGTAGGCACGGGTGCGCGCATCACCGATATTTTCGCCTAATGCGGTGACCGAGAGCACGCGTCCACCGGCTGTAACTAATCCGTGTTTGCCCGTTTTGTCCCGGCGTGGAAAACTTGAACGTTGTCGATTATAGCGGCCTCGTTCACGCCTGAAACCGACGATTTCTTCAGGTCCGCCGTTGCCCGGAGCGCAAAAGAGCCGCTCGATGGCGGGTGATTGTTTCAGTTTTCAGGCAAGCATCTTCGCGACCGCCGCTGCCGATTACCAGAACCTTCATCAACGCGCCATCTCGGCGGGTAAGATCGACAGCTCCAACTTCTCTGTGTGCCGGATGATCGTCAGCCGCGCAGTCACACCGATCTGATCGCTGACCAAAACCTTGTGCAAATCGTGCACGCTGCCGATCGGCTGATCGTTAAACGCGACGATGAGGTCGCCTGTCCGTAAGCCGGCGCGCTCTGCCGGACTGTTCTTCTCAATCGAGACAACCAGAACGCCGGTCTCGAGCGGCAAATGATAAAACCGAATCACGCGGCGATGCAGCGCCACGGTCTGTCCAGCGACGCCGATGTAGCTTCGGCGAATTTTGCCGTCGCGAATCAACCAGCCGGCAACGAGCTTTGCGGTATTACTCGCAATCGCGAAACAAATCCCCTGAGCCGGGCGAATCATCGCCGTGTTTACCCCGATGACTTCGCCGGCTGAACTCACGAGCGGTCCGCCGGAATTTCCAGGGTTCAACGCCGCGTCAGTCTGGATGACATTATCGATTAATCGTCCCGACTGCGCGTGCATGGACCGTCCGACCGCGCTGATTACGCCCGCCGTCACGCTCGCCTGAAAGCCGAGCGGGTTACCGATTGCGATGGCGAGTTGCCCGACCTGTACCAGCTCCGAATCCGCGAGACGAACGTGCGCCAGATTCGGCGCATCGATGCGAATGACGGCGAGGTCAGTGTCCGGATCGTCGCCAATCAATTGCGCAGGAAAATCGCGACCATCGTTAAGATTGACTGTGGTGTGCGTCGCTTCGTGAACGACATGGCTGTTCGTGAGGATGAACCCGTCAGGTGTGATGATGAAACCCGAACCGCTGCCGGTGATCTCACGTCCCCGGGTGCGTTCGTGGCGCTGCAGGACCTCAATATTCACGACTGCCGGGGCGACGCGCTCCACTGCCCCGACGATAGTGCGTGAGTAATCATCCAAGAGGGCCACGTCTGAGCGTGTGGGTTCCGTGACGGACACATGTCGCGATTGCGCTTCGTCGAGCAGAAGCTCGGTCGTAGGAACAAAATCTTTCATACATAAACTCTCCTGCTGATTGTCGATGTTGCAATTTACCTGTGGTGCAGCTTTGCAGATTCCACTGTGCGCAACTTTAAGCTTGCGCCAGGTTGGTTAGGACCGCTCGTTGCCGTGCACCAGGCCGAATCAGTCGTCATCCTTTTTGCCTTCGTGGCCGCGCTCGTCCTGGTCGCGCGCAAACTGGCACAGCCATATCCGATCGTTCTCGTCCTCGCCGGACTCGCGCTCAGTTTCATTCCGCGCCTGCCACAGATGAAATTGAATCCGGAGATTGTGTTTTATTTTTTTCTGCCACCGCTCATTTATCCAGCCGCGCTGTTTACTTCATGGCGCGATTTCCGACGCAATCTGCGGCCGATCGGTTTGCTTTCGGTAGGTCTGGTGCTGGCCACCATCGTGATCATCGCAGCGACAACGCACGCTCTGGTTCCGGCGATACCGTGGCCGGCCGGGTTCGCGCTGGGCGCAATCATCTCACCGACGGACGCGATCGCCGCGACATCAGTGATCCGCCGCTTATCCCTTCCGCACCGGATCGAGGTCGTGCTCGAAGGTGAAAGCCTGGTCAACGATGCAACTGCGTTGGTCGCGCTTCAATTCGCAGTCGCTGCTTTGATGACGGGGAGTTTTTCGTTAGGCGCGGCCGCTGGCCGGTTTGTGATCGTTGTCCTCGGCGGAGTGGCTCTCGGGCTAATCGTCGGCTGCCTCATGCGCGCGATTCATCGCCGCCTTGACGACCCACCGGTGCAAATCACGATCTCGCTGCTCACGCCTTTCCTCGCTTATCTGCCGGCGGAACGTCTCCACGTCTCCGGCATTTTGGCAGTCGTCGCGGCCGGCATTTTTCTCGGCTGGCATACTCCCGTCATTGTGACGGCGCGGTATCGGCTCCAAGCCTTCGCATTTTGGGAGATGGTCGTCTTTTTGCTCAACGGCTTCGTTTTCATCGTCATTGGCCTGCAACTCCCGGGAATCCTGCGCTCGTTGCGCGGCGAGTCACTCGTTAGAGCGATCACTGACGGCCTGCTCGTTAGCGCGGTCGCGGTGCTCGTCCGGATCGCCTGGGTGTTTCCAGCGGCCTATCTCCCGCGGTTCCTGAGTAAACGGGTTCGCGAGCGCGATCCCTATCCGGGCTGGCGGAATGTGGTTGTCGTGGCGTGGTGCGGGATGCGCGGTGTAATTTCGCTCGCTGCGGCCTTTGCTTTGCCGTTTTCGTTACCGAATGGGACGCCCTTCCCGGCGCGCAACTACATTTTATTTCTGACTTTCGGCGTCATCTTCACCACGCTGGTGTTGCAAGGGTTGACCCTGCCGCTGCTAATCAAGCTGTTCGGAATTAAAGCGGATACGGCCATCGATGAAGAAGAGCGCGCCGCGCGCGTTGAGGCGAACGAGGCCGCGCTGGAATTGATCGAGCGCGTCGCGAGCGACAACGATTTTGCGCCAAACTCGGTTGAGCGTTTGCGCGCGGAATACGAAGAGCGCCTTGATGAGCTGCGGCGTTGCGCTGACACGCCAGCAGAACGGCGCGGCGAGATTGCGACACGCGAATACGTGCAGCTGCAACATGAGGCGCTCAAGCGCGAGCGCGAAACGATCATTCGCCTCCGCAACCAGCGCGTCATCAACGATGCCGCCCTCCGCCGCATCCAGCGGGACCTCGACCTCGCGGAAGCGCGGCTGGACATAAGCTAAACCGAAAAGGCCCGCTCGACCCGCGGTTCAGACCACCCAGTCACACGAGAAAAACAGATCGAGACTGTCAAGTATTTGCGCGACAAACCATATCAGCGAAAAGCCATAGCGCGCCGGCCATGTCTTGGCTGGTCCACCCAACTCGGTCGCGCACGCTTTCAGCTCATGCCGGAAAAACTGTGCCAGGCGCGCACGCACCTTCGCGGTTAACGGCAGCCTGGCCCTTTGTGCATCGACGTTGTGGTTTGGCGGCAACCGACCGCTGGGTTTCTCCGGATCAGCGGCGAGAAACTGTAGGACGGATCGCCGCACCGCCGCCGGGTTTTGTTCGAGTTGATCGAAGAAAAACACGCGAAACAACTCTGGCCGGACGTGGCGCTTCCAACGCGCGACGATTTTGCTGGGGTAAGAGCGCAATAAAACGCCCGGATGATGTAAGGTTTGCATCACTGCTTCGGCGTCCGCTGGATTGAAGGGCGGAATCGTTCTCTCCCGCACAGCCAGAGAAAACCACGACCAAGCACGCTCCACCGGGTCGCGTGCGAAAAAGATCACCTTCGCGTCCGGGAAACGAGTCACGATCGCTTCGATGATCTCGTCGTTCAGTGTGGAGTATGCCGGCGTGATGTCGCCAGAGAGCAGCAATCCTTTGAGTTCGAACAAGCGGGCGTATTCGTCCAAATCGATATACATGCGCTCGGCCAAGCTCTTCAATCGCTTCACAAACCAGGCATCGCGCTTATCACGCGCGCGGGGCGCGATTTGTGTTCTGCCAAATTGGTCGAAGTAATGCAGTTCCTTCACCGGCGGCATCCAGAAATCCGGGTGCGCGTCGAGCTGGCGGTACAGCCAGGACGTGCCGGCTCGTTGTGCGCCAATGCAAAAGAAATCCGGTCGCACATCCGGGCGGCGAGGCAGGTCGTCTGGGACCAGCTCAGGGCAACGAGGAGCTTTGAACGGCCAGATCGCCCGCATCGGGCCCGATTATTTCCGCGTCGCCTCAAAATGCAAGAATCCCGACGCCTCGGCGGCGAATGAGCTAATTACCCAAAACCGTGGCCGGCCAGCACAGTCGAGCTAAATTCGGCAGCAAAGTTATCCACGCCGAACCCGTGCAGCCGAATCGTCTCTTCCTCTTATCGCCTGCCTACGCCGGTGGTGAGCGCGCACGGATGATCATGGGCGAGCGAGCTCAGTTTGGGCTCGCTCGGCGGTTGCGGAGCGAAGGCGCGACGCTCGCGGAAGTGTTTACTTTCCTGAGCGGACTCTACTTTCGCGGAAAAATCGCTTACGCGAACACGTTCGCGCGCGTTAGCGAGGGCCTTTGCGGCGTGCTTGTTATCACGCCGACGCGCGGCTTGATGGACGCAAGATCGACAATCACGCTCGATGATTTGCGCGAGTTTGCCAAAGTAGATGTCGATCTCAGCGATCCCCGGTATCGCAAACCGCTCGAGCGCGACGCGCACAAGCTGGCGAAAAAACTGTCGCCGCAATGTGAAGTCATCTTGCTCGGCAGCATAGCAAGCAACAAATACGTCGAGGTGTTACTCAGACATTTTGACGAGCGCCTGCAGTTCCCGGGCGATTTCGTGGGGCGGGGCGATATGAGCCGCGGCGGATTGCTGTTGCGCTGCGCCGC